>NZ_DAVZJY010000086.1:0-9082 GCF_052272535.1 Sutterella sp.
GGGCGGCGCCTCAGTGAGCGCCGCCCTTGCCGTTGAATTCGTTGCAGGTCCGGATTTTAGCAAATCACGTCCGGACGGGCGCACCGGAGGGGCTATTCGCCGGCGTAGTTCTGCGGGTCGAGGCGGCGCTCCACGAGCTCGATGAGGATGTGGATGCACTTGATGTGGAGCTCCTGCACGCGGTCGGCCCAGCGGCCGCCGGGCGTGACGATCGCGACGTCCGCGAGCTCCGTGATGGGCGAGCCGGCGCGGCCGGTGAGCGCCACCACCTTCACGCCCATGCGGCGGGCGGCTTCGGCCGCGCGCACGACGTTGCGGCTCGTTCCCGAAGTGGTGATGCCGAGGAGCACGTCGCCCGGACGCGCGACGCCTTCGACGTAGCGCGAGAACACCTCCTCGTAGCCGAAGTCGTTGGCGACGCACGCGAGGTGCGAGGCGTCGGCGATCGCGGTCGCGGCGTAGGACCGGCGGTTCATGCGGTAGCGCCCGGTCATCTCCTCGGCGAAGTGCATTGCGTCGCAGAGGCTGCCGCCGTTGCCGCAGGAGAAGATCCTGCCGCCCGCGCGGATCGTTTCGGCCATGAGCGCGCCGGCGGCGTCCACCGCCTCGAGCGCCGTCTCGTCGGCGAGAAGATGGTCGAGCGCCTCACGGGCCTCAAGAAGCGCAGCGCGCACGTGCTGGGAACTCATGGAAGAGCGTCTCCGTGGGAGAAGAGGATGAAAGGTGAAGCGCGGAAGAGCTTCGTTCAGCCTTCGCGCCGGTCTTCGACCGCCGCGGCGATCGTCGCAAGGTCGGTGTACTCGATCTCGAGCCCCGAGGGCAGGCCGCGCGCGAGGCGCGTGATGCGCAGCCCCGGCCAGCGCTTCTTCACCGCGCCCATCAGATAGTACGCCGTGGCGTCGCCTTCGGGCGTATAGGAGGTGGCGACCACCACCTCGCGCAGCCCGTCCTCGGCGATCCCAGTCTCGATGCGCCCCATCAGGGCCGTGAGGCCGATTTCCTCGGGACCGGCGTCGTCAAGGGGCGAGAGGCGCCCCGAGAGCACAAAGTAGAGTCCCGGCCAGGAGAGCGATGCGTCGAGCGCCATCTGGTCCTGCACGCTCTCGACCACGCAAAGGAGCGACCGGTCGCGCGATTCGTCCGCGCAGGTCGCGCAGAGCTCCGTCTCGCACCAGGTGCGGCAGAGCCTGCAGCGGCGCACGCGGGAGGCGGCGCCCAATGCCCGGCCAAGCGCCTCGAGCTTCGGGCGGTTCGCGGGTTCGAGGAGGAAGAAGGCCGCGCGCTGCGCGCTCCTCGGTCCATACCCGGGGAGCGCCTCGAGCGCCCGGATGAGGGCCTCGAGCGCCGGAGAGGGCGTGAGCGCCATCAGCGGCCTCCTTCAAGGCGCGAGAAGGCCATCTTCACGTCCTGGGGCTCGGCCCAATAGGGCCAGCTCGTCACCAGGATGTCCGCGCCCGCGCGGGCGTAGTCCGCGGCGTTCGCGCCCTTGACGCCGCCCGCGGCCGAAACGACGAGCGCGGGATTAAGGGCGCGCGCGGCCGGGATGAATTCGGCAAGCGCCGCGGGCGTGAAGCGCTCGCACTGCACGATGTCGGCGCCCATGCGCACGAAGGCGAGGCCTTCTTCGGGCGAGGCGGCCTCAACGGCCGCCTTGCGCTCGGGGCTGCGCGCCTTGAGGCGGGCGAACGCCGCCGGGAAGTCGCCGCAGAAGACGCGGTGCTGGTCAAAGACGAGGATGGAGTCGGAGAGCCCGAGCCGGTGCACGATGCCGCCCCCCGCGGCGAGCCCGGCGAGCGCGATGCGCTTCCCGCCCGGCCAGTGCTTGCGGGTGCCCGCGACCTGGACGGCCGGGCGCACGGCCTGCGCGCGCTCGACCATGAGGCGGGTCCGCGCGGCGACGCCGCCCGCGTACTCCATCACGCACTGCGCGGTCTTGTAGACGGCGTGGAGCGCCGCGGCGGCCCCCTCAGCCCGGAGAATGGGCTCGTCCGCCTCGACCAGGGCGCCGTCTTCGCGGAGCACTTCGACCCAGGCCCCCGCACGGCGCAGGAGCGCCGCGGCGATGCCCGCCCCGGCAACGACGCCGGGCGCCTTGAGCGCGGCGGTGACGCGCCCGGGTTGGGCGCCGATGCCGAGGCCCTCGGTCGTGAGGTCCTCGTAGGGCCGGTCGTCAAAAAGAAGCGAATCAATCCAGTCGAGGGGTTCGAGCGTCGTCATGAGTGGGCCTCGCTTCGGGCGCCTCCTCCCGAGGAGGCGCCCCGTAAACGAAGAAACGCTCCGGCCGACCGGACGAGCGGCCGACGCCGAAGCGTCTCTTCATGGGTCCGGGGGGGAGTGCCTCCCGCCGGTCGTGCCTTTCCGAAATGATCAGAAGGGGAGCTTCATCCCCGGGGGGAGCGGAACGGCCTGGCGCATCGCGGCCTCGCTCTTCTCGCGGCAGACGGCCTCGGCGTTGTTGACGGCGAGCACGATCAGATCCTCGAGCATCTCGACGTCCTCCGGGTCCACGACGCTCGGGTCGATCGAGATCTTGCGGCACTCGTGGCCGCCCGTGATCGTCGCCTTCACGGCGCCGTTGCCGGCCTCGCCCGTGAACTCCATCGCCTTGAGCTCTTCCTGAACCTTGGCGAGCTTCTGCTGCATCTTCTGGGCCTGGGCCATCAGTCCGCCCATGCCGCCCATGCCGCCCATGTTGCGCATGCTGTTTCTCCGAGAAACGTGGATCAAAAAAAATCTTTCTGCCGCGGGAGGCGGCGCACTACTTCGCCGCCGGGTCGAGCGCCTCGACGGACGCCTCGTCCACGGCGCCGTCGAAGCGGCGCACGATCTCCTCGACCACCGGATCGCGCCGGAAGCGCTCGACGAGCGCACTGCGCTCGGCCGCCTTCTGCGCGCGCACCGCGTCAGCAACGGTCGAACCCGCCTCCGCGTCGCCCGCCTCGAAGACCACCCGGAAGGGGCGGCCGAGCCAGGCCGACACCCGCTCTTCGAGAAGCCGCCGGTTGGCGTCCGTGAGGAGCGAATGCACGCCGAGGCGCAATTGTACGCGACCGGGCTCGAGCGCAATCACCTGTGACTGGGACGCGAGCGACTTCAGGGGGCCCATGAGCCCCGCTCCCTCGATGATGTCCCGCCAGCTGAGGGGCGCCCGTCGTGCGGGCGCTCCGGGGAGCGCGTCAGCTGGCGCGAGGCTCTCCCCGCGGGGGCTCCGCGGGTTCGGACGCATCCATCCAGGGCGGCGGCTCGGGGGGTGCGGCCTGCCGCTGGGGCGCCGGAGCGGCCGGCTGCGGCGCAGTCGCAGGAGCAGGAGCAGCCTGCGGCGCGGACTGAACCGGCTCGACCGGCTGAGCCGCTCCCGCGGCGCGGTCGCGGGCGGGGGGTGCGCGGCGCGCGCCCGCGGGCTTGAAGGCGAGCATCCTGAGCAGCGTCATCGTGAAGCCGGCGTATTCGTCGGGCGCGAGCGGGAGGTCGTTGCGGCCCTGAAGCACGATCTGGTAGCAGAGCTGGACCTCTTCGGGCGAGAGGCGCCCGGCGAGCGCCTTCATCTCGCCGTAGCCCGGATCATCCTCGGCGACGGCCGACGGCACGCGCTGCAGGAGCGCGATCTTGTGGAGCATCGCGGCGAGTCCGCGCAGCCCCTCGCCGAACGAGGCGCTCTCGCGGGTCATCAGATCGGCGTAGCTCATCATCTTCGCGGCGTCGCCGTCGGCGAGCGCGTTGAGGATTCCCGCGAGGGCGTTCTCGGACGTGAGCCCGAGCATGCGGCGCACGGAGGCGTCCGTCACCTCGCCCCCGGAATAGGCGATCGCCTGGTCGAGGAGCGAGAGCGCGTCGCGCATCGAGCCACGGGCGCCTTCGGCGATGAGCCGCAGGCCCGGGCGTTCGGCCTTCATCCCTTCGGCCGTGAGGATGTGCTCGAGGTGGTCCACGATCGCCGCCGGGGTCATGTTCCTCAGGCTGAACTGCAGGCAGCGCGAGAGGACCGTGACGGGAACCTTCTGCGGGTCGGTGGTCGCGAGGATGAACTTCACGTACTCGGGCGGCTCCTCGAGGGTCTTCAGCATCGCGTTGAAGGCCGTCGTGGAGAGCATGTGCACTTCGTCGATCATGTAGACCTTGAAGCGCCCTTCGGTCGGTGCGTACATCGCGCGCTCCAGGAGCTGCGTCATGTCCTCGACCGAGCGGTTCGAGGCCGCGTCCATCTCGATGTAGTCCACGAAGCGGCCTTCGTCGATCGCGCGACACGCCTCGCACTTGCCGCACGGGTGCGCCGTGACGCCGCCCCTGCCGTCCTCGCCGCGGCAGTTGAGCGCCTTGGCGAAGATGCGCGAGATCGTGGTCTTGCCCACGCCGCGCGTGCCCGTGAAGAGATACGCGTGGTGCAGACGGCCCTCGGTGAGGGCGCGCGTGAGCGCCGTCACGACGTGGTCCTGTCCGACGATCGACTCGAAGTCATGGGGGCGCCACTTGCGCGCAAGTACCTGATAGCTGCTCATGGGGGCGGAGGAGATGGAATGAAAGCCGTTCAACGCCGGACATTCTAACGGAGGGCGCCCCACCCCCTCCCCGGCCACGCCGCTCCCCCGCCGTGCGCCACTGCATTCCGTTCGGCATCGAACGAAATAGGCACGAAAATGGCGAGCCTTGTCCTCGGCACTGCACGCACACCGGTATGGCTGCTTCGTTCCCGACCTGACCAGGTTTCCGGGACGCGCATGCGAGGGGACCCGCCAAGCTCAGGAGTATAGGGTAGGCACGGCGGATTTGCAAAAGATTGCTTCCCTCGGCCCCGCGCCGCCTGTTGGGGCGCCGGGCGAGGTGCTACTATTCGAGCCGTTCCTTTGTCGGGCCCGCCGGCCCGGGCGCGCACGCGGACTTCGTCCTGGTTCTTCCGGACCTCCCGCCGCCCCAACTCCTCCTTCGCCGGCGCTCAAGGGCCCCTTCCTCCCGGCTTCCGGCCTCCTCCCCCTCCGTGCACGCAGATGCGCGTCGAGCGCGGGACGCCCGGCCCTCCGCCGGAGGCGAAGAAGACAACACGCATTCATGATCCCGACTCCCGGGGGCGAAGCCGCCCGGAGCGTGCGGCAGTCCCGGAGCGGGCGCCGCCGCACCCGCAGCCTCCCGCGCAGGAACTCCGCCTGCGCGCCGTCCGCCCGGGGGCGCAATCCATTTGAGGAGCAACGCAATGAGCGAAATCCTTCACATCACCGACGCCGACTTCGATCAGACCATCCAGAGCGACGTCACCGTCTTCGTGGACTTCTGGGCGCCGTGGTGCGGCCCCTGCCGCATGCTCGCGCCGCGCCTTGAGGAGGCGGCCGACCTCTACGACGGCCGTGCCGTCATCGCCAAGTACGACTGCGACGTCTCCTCGGAGAAGGCCGCCCAGTACGGCGTGCGCGGCATCCCGACGATCATCGCCTTCAAGAAGGGCGAGCTCCTCGACCAGCGCTCCGGCGCCTGCGACCAGGCGACGCTCAACGCCTTCATCGAAAAGAACCTCTGAGGCGCCCTCCGCCTCCTACAGGCCCCGCGGAGCCCGCGGGGCCAGCGGCCGGCGCGGCCGCCCGCCCGCACATGAAGAGCGGCCGCCGCCGGGCCCTCCCCGGCGCCGCCCCCTGAACCCTAGCCCCGCACCGTCTCCCACACCAAAAAACACCGCGCGCCCCGAAGCCCCCCTTCGCCTCCCCTGAAGGCGGGCGTCCCCGTCAGGGACCTCAATTCCTCCGGCCGGCGGCGCACGACGCACACCGATCCCCATGCATCTCTCGGACCTCAAAGCCCTACACGTCACGCAGCTCCTCGACATGGCCGCCGCGCTCGAAGTCGAAAACGCCCAGCGCATGCGCAAGCAGGAGCTGATGTACGCCATTCTCAAGAAGAAGGCGAAGCAGGGCGAAACGATCTACGGCGACGGCACGCTCGAAATCCTGCCCGACGGCTTCGGCTTCCTGCGCTGCCCCGACACGAGCTACCTCGCGAGCACGGACGACATCTACATCTCGCCCTCGCAGATCCGCCGCTTCAACCTGCACACCGGCGACTCGATCGAAGGCGAGGTGCGCATCCCCAAGGAGGGCGAGCGCTACTTCGCCCTCGTGCGCGTGGACAACGTCAACGGGCTGCCGCCCGAGGCGCTCAAGCACCGCATGCTCTTCGAGAACCTCACGCCGATCTTCCCGAACGAGCCTCTCGTGCTCGAGCGCGACATGCGCGGCGACGAGAACCTCACGGGCCGCATCATCGACATGATCGCCCCGATCGGCAAGGGCCAGCGCTCGCTCATCGTCGCGCCTCCGAAGTCCGGCAAGACGGTGCTGCTGCAGCACATCGCCCACGCCATCGCGACGAACTACCCCGACGTCGTGCTCATGGTGCTCCTCGTCAATGAACGCCCCGAGGAAGTGACCGAAATGCAGCGCACGATCCGCGGCGAAGTGGTCGCCGCCACCTTCGACGAACCGGCCGTGCGCCACGTGCAGGTCGCCGAGATGGTGATCGAAAAGGCGAAGCGCCTCGCAGAGTCCAAGCGCGACGTCGTCGTGCTCCTCGACTCGATCACGCGCCTCGCGCGCGCCTACAACCAGGTGATTCCCTCTTCGGGCAAGGTCCTCACGGGCGGCGTGGACGCCAACGCCCTCGAGCGCCCGAAGCGCATCTTCGGCGCGGCGCGCAAGATCGAGGAGGGCGGGTCGCTCACGATCATCGGCACGGCCCTGATCGACACGGGCTCGCGCATGGACGACGTGATCTACGAGGAGTTCAAGGGCACGGGCAACAACGAAATCCACCTTGAGCGCCGCATGGCCGAGAAGCGCGTCTACCCGGCGATCAACCTCAACCGCTCGGGCACCCGCCGCGAGGAGCTTCTCCTCAAGCCCGACGTGCTCCAGAAGGTCTGGGTGCTGCGCAAGTTCCTCTACGACATGGACGAGCTCGAGGCGATGGAGTTCCTTCTCGACAAGCTCAAGGCGACGAAGACCAACGCCGAATTCTTCGACGCGATGAAGAAGTAGTCCCTCACTTTCCCGCGCAGAGCCGCCGGCTCCGCGGGGGAAAGGCCGGATGCACGGACGCCGCGCTCCCCCGGTCTTCCGGGAGGGCGCGGCGTCCGTTTTTTGCGGGGCTTCGAGGTACGGTCAGTCCGCGTCGGCGAGGTGCGCGAGGATGTGGGCGCGCACCGATTCGTCCTCCGGTTCGGTGAGCTCGATCTTCGTGAAGCCGGCCTCGCCGAGGCGCGCCACGATTCTCGGGTGGATCGTCACCGCCACGCCCGAGGTGATCCAGTCGCGGGCTTCGGGGACCGGGCGCACGGCGTGCATGAGCACGTCCACCGCGTCGGTGCTCGTGATGTAGACCACGGGCGCGGGACTCGACGCGGCGCGGCGCAGCTGCCGCAGCGCCTGAGCGGAGAGTTCGAGCGGCACACGCACGTAGGCGCAGAGCACGACCACGTCGCTGCCGATGCGGCGGAACTGCTCGGGCAGCCATTCGCGGCCGGTCTGACCGCGCAGAAAGAGCACGCGCGAAGGTGCGCCGTGCGCCTGCACGATCGGCCAGAGCGCCTCGGAGCCCGAATGCTCCGCGTCGCCCTCGGGGTAGATGAGCTTCACGCCGTCGCCCCAGGCCGCGCGGATCACCCGTGCGGTCCCCTCGCCCACCGTGGCGAGCGTGATGTGCTCGGGCCACTCGCGCACCCAGTGCGCGACCGCCGTGACGGCGGCCGGACTCGGGAGCACGACCATCTCGACGTCGTCGAGGTGCGCGAGCCGGTCGGCAACGAGCTCGGTGTGCTGCGGCAGTTCGATCGTGAAGGCGGGCCAGCGCCAGACGTCGTGGCAGTCCGGGCGCAGAAGCTCCGCGAGGCGGTTGTTCGCCTCGCCGGGTCGCATGAGGATCACCGGGCGCGTGCGCGCCGGTGCGGCAGTGTTTTCAGTCATCCGAGACAGGCCTTGAGATAATCTTCCGCGCCCTGACGACGCAGATCTTCAACGACGGCGGCGGCAATCGCCTCCGGATCCGAAACGGGGCCGCGGGCCTCGGAGAATACCGCTTCGCCGATGTGGTGGTTGCCGACGAGCGCGCGCAGCCAGAGCTCGTCGCCCTCGACCACGGCGTAGGCGGCGAGCGGCACCTGGCAGGAGCCGCCCATGGCGCGCGAGACGGCGCGCTCGGCCGTGCAGCATGCGCGCGTCGCCGGGCAGTTGATGAAGGTGAGCGCCTGCTCCATCTTCTCGTCGCCCGCACGGATCTCGATGCCGAGCGCGCCCTGGCCGGGCGAGGGCAGGCTCACCTCGGCGGGAATGATCTGGCGGATGCGCTCGGCGAGGCCGAGGCGCTTCAGGCCCGCGGAGGCCATCACGAGCGCGTCGAACTGCCCTTCGTCGAGCTTGCGCAGACGCGTGCCGACGTTGCCGCGGATCGGGAGCACCTCGAGGTGCGGGTAGCGCATGCGCAGCATCAGTTCGCGGCGCAGGCTCGCCGTGCCCACGCGCGCGCCGCGCGGCATCTCGTCGAGCGAGGCGTACTTGGGCGAGACGAAGGCGTCGCGCGGATCCTCGCGCTCGGAGACGGCGACAAGTTCGAACCCCTCGGGGAGCTCCATCGGCACGTCCTTGAGCGAATGGACCGCGAGGTCCGCCTCGCCGCGCTGCATCGCCGCCTCGAGCTCCTTCACGAAAAGGCCCTTGCCGCCCACCTTCGAGAGCGTGCGGTCGAGGATCTGGTCGCCGCGGGTCGTCATGCCGAGGAGCTCGACCTCGGCGCCCGGATAGCGGCCGCGCAGAAGGGCCTGAACGTGCAGGGCCTGCCACATGGCAAGCGGACTTTCTCGGGTGGCGATGACGCAGCGGTCGAACTGGGGCATGGTGTGTTCTTTTCTTCTACGAGGCGTTCGCCGGCCGAGCGCACCGCGCGTCCGTCCGGAACTCCTCTTGGGAAGAGGAATTCTAAACAGGGACGGCGCAGGCAACCTTAAAGACCGTCCTGCGGCGCAGGGCTGACGCGTAGCAGGCTCTAATTGCTTGCTGTGCGCCAGCCCTAATTCTTTGTTTTTTTACTAGGAAAAGCTTGCTTTATATCT
>NZ_DAVZJY010000087.1:0-9043 GCF_052272535.1 Sutterella sp.
GGATGGGCGGTGCGGTCCGTCAGCCGACGAGCTCGAGAGGTTCTTCGACGAGCTCGGGGAGAGCGCCGCAGCCGGCGTGGGCGTCGCGGAAGCGGAAGCTCCGGAGCACGGGAGCGGCGTCGGCGAGCGAGAGGATGAGGTAGGAGGCGCACGGGTCGTGGGCGTGGCGTCGGTCCTCGAGCGACGGGCGCGCCGGGGTCGCCGGGTGGGAGTGCCAGTTCCCGAGGAGTTCGAGCCCTTCGGCGCGGATCGCCTTGAGGGCGGCGAGCTGCGCTTTCGGGTCGATCGTGAAGTGCGCGGGCGAGGCGTGCGCATTGGGGAGCGGAATGATCCGCACCACTTCGCGCACGTCCCCGTCAAGCGCGCGGCCCGCGGCGAGGCCGCACGCTTCAAGCGGCGCCTCCGAGCGGGCGTGCCCGAGCATGCGGTTGAATTCGGCGCGGGGGATGCGGATCATGCGGACGGAGGCGGCTTAGAGGACCTCGGCCGTGTTCTGACCAAAGGCGCTCGACTGACAGACGGAGGGAAGAGTGGCGCCGTAGGCGTAGCGCTTGACGGCGTCGCCGTGGAGGAGTTCGGTGTTGAACCTCATTTGTGGGCAATCCTGAGCGTTGGGTTGGAGCGGGTTGCGGCGGGTTGACTGCTGCGCGCGGGTGCACGCCGTCGATTCTTCCCACAAGGTTATCCGGGGCGGCGTGCCGCCCGCCGGGTAATACCTCAGAGATCGGGCGGAAGAACGTTGCGCCGGAGTCAGCGGATGTGCGGGCGCGTTGGGGAGATTCCCGAACGGGGAGGCCGTATACGACGAAGGGCTCCCCTTTGGAGGAGCCCTTCGCTGAGGGCGGATGCGCTGCGCCCGTCGTGGAGATTGAGGGCGTCAGCCTTCCTTGGAGGCCGCCTTCAGGGTCTCCGCGAGCCCCGCCTGCGGCGCGGCGTCTTCCGGGAAGATCTTCTTGCCCGGATGGCGCTTGCGGTAGTCGGCAAGAAAGCGGGCGATGCGGTTGATCGCGTCCCGGAGCTCCCATTCGTAGGGGAGGAACACCATGCGGAAGTGGTCGGGCTTGGGCCAGTTGAAGCCCGTGCCCTGCACGAGCACGACGTTCGTCGCCTCGAGGAGCTCCTTGAAGAACTCGCGGTCGTCCTCAATCGGATAGACGTCCGGGTCGAGCTTCGGGAACATGTAGAGCGAAGCGGTCGGGCGCACCACCGAGACGCCCGGAATGGCCGAAAGCATCTCGTAGGCGATGTCGCGTTGGCGGCGCAGGCGTCCGCCCTCGCCGACGAGGTCATTGATCGACTGGTAGCCGCCCAAGGCCGTCTGAATGGCGTACTGGCCCGGGACGTTGGCGCACAGGCGCATGTTTGAGAGCATGTTGAGGCCCTCGATGAAGTCCTTCGCGTTGCTCTTGTCGCCCGAGATCACCATCCAGCCCGCGCGGTAGCCGCAGGCGCGGTAGGCCTTCGAGAGCGAATTGAAGGTGATCGTGAGGACGTCGTGCGAGAGCGCGGCCATCGAGGTGTGCTTCACGTCGTCGTAGAGGATCTTGTCGTAGACCTCGTCGGCGAGAATCACAAGGCCGTTCTCACGCGCGACCTGAATGATGTCGAGGAGCACCGAATTCGGGTAGAGCACGCCCGTGGGGTTGTTCGGGTTGATGACGACGATGCCCTTCGTGCGCGGCGTCACCTTGGCGCGGATGTCCTCGATGCTCGGAATCCAGCCCTTCTCCTCGTCGCAGAGGTAGTGCACGGGCTTCGCGCCCGCGAGGCTCGTCACGGCCGTCCAGAGCGGGTAGTCGGGCATCGGAACGAGCAGTTCGTCGCCCTGGTCGAGCAGCGCGTTCGTGGTGAGCGCGATGAGGTCCGAGGCGCCGTTGCCGAGGTAGATGTCGTCAAGCGTCACGCCTTCGATCTGCTTGTCCTGCGTGTAGTGCATCACCGCCTTGCGCGCGGCGAAGAGCCCCTTGCTGTCGGAGTAGCCCGAGGAGTTCGGCAGGTTGTAGATCATGTCGCGCATGACCTCTTCGGGCGGATCAAAGCCGAAGACGGCGAGGTTGCCGATGTTGAGCTTGATGAGACGCCGCCCCTCTGCCTCCATCTGCTTGGCCTTGTCCATGATCGGACCGCGTATGTCGTAGAGGACGTTGTCGAGCTTGGAGGACTTTTTGATCTCTTTCATTTGTATTCCTTTTTTACGTGCGCCGGAGTCTCGGGCGGAGGCGTTCAATGACGATAGCACCGGGCGGGCGGCGGCGGCCTGAGTAAAAGGCGGTAGATACCCGCGGCCGTCGTCCTCAGCCCGGGAGGTCGGCGCGCCCCACGCCAAGCGCCGGAAAGTCCCGCTCCTCCCCGGGCTCCGGGTGCGAAGAAGGCGTCCGGCCGGGACGGGCGGACGCCTTCGGAAAAGGGACGGGCTTGCGGCGGCTCCCCTCAGATGATGGGGAACCACATGTCGATCGGGTCCACGGGCTTCGTGATCGTCGGGTTCCTGCCGCAGACGGGGCAGTTCGGGTCCGAATGCGCGAGATGAACGGTGCGCAACTCCATCGTGAGGGCGTCCACGGTGAGGACGCGCCCGGTGAGGAGTTCGCCGATCCCGAGGACGTACTTGATCGCTTCTGTCGCCTGGATGCTCCCGACGATGCCGGCGAGCGAGCCCAGGACGCCCGCTTCAGCGGTGCTCGGCACGGCGTCCTTCGGGGGCGGGGACTTGAAGACGCACCGGTAGCAGGGGAGCTTCGGCGCATTCGGGGTCCAGGTCATCACCTGGCCCTTGAAGCCGAGGATCCCGGCGTGGCAGAAGGGCTTCTTCGCGATCACGCAGGCGTCGTTGATGAGGAACTTCGCGGGGAAGTTGTCCGTCGCGTCGATCACGAAGTCGTAGCCGTCGATGAGGTCCATGACGCCGTCGGCCATCACGTATTCGTAGTGGCGGTTCACCTTGACGTCGGGATTGACCGCCTCGATCGCCTTCACGGCAGAGTCGACCTTGGGGCGGCCGATTGAGGACGTCGTGTGGATGATCTGGCGCTGGAGGTTTGAGACATCTACGAGGTCCGCGTCCGCCACGCCGATCGTGCCGACGCCCGCGGTCGCGAGATAGAGCATCGCCGGCGCGCCGAGTCCGCCCGCGCCGATCACGAGGACCTTCGCGTTCATGAGCTTCATCTGCCCGCGGGGGCCGACGCCTTCGAGGAGGATGTTGCGCGAGTAGCGCGCAAGCTGGGCGTTGGTGAAGGGCATGTCAGGCGCCTCCGCCCATGAAGTAGAGGAATTCAACCCGGTCGCCCTCATGGAGCTCGAACGTGTCGAGCGCCTCCTGGTCCACGAAGACGTCGTTCACGACGACGGAGACGTATTCGGGGTTTTCAACCCCGGCGAGCTTGATGAGTTCGGCGACGGTGAGGCCCTTGCGGACCGTGCGTTCCTTGCCGGAGACGACTATCTCCATGCGGTTCTCCTCCTTGAGGCCCTCCTTTGCACCGGAAGGCCGTTGCAGGATGAGAAGCATAGCAACTGCGGGCCCTCTGCGCCGCAGGCCCGCTGCGTGCGCACTCCGCTGAGGCGCTCCCGCCGCGGCCCTGCGGCGCCCCTCGCCGTCTTTCGCCGCCTGTGCTAGCATGCAGCTTACCGACCGGTAAGTAAGGATGGGGAAGTAATGAAGGACGGGAAGACGCGCGGGACTGAGGACGCGCAGCGCGGTTCGCGCGACGCGATTCTGCTTGCGGCCGAGGAGCGCTTCGCCGCCGCGGGCCTCGAAGGCGCCTCGATGCGCGAGATCGCCGAGCGCGTCGGGATCACCAAGGCGGCGCTCTACTACCACTTTAAGGGAAAGGAGGAGCTCTGGCTCGCCGTCTGCGAGCGGCTCGCGAGCGAGCGCATGGCGGCGATCCGACGTGCCGCCGCCTCGTCGCCCGATCCCGTGGTGCGGCTCAAAAACGTGATTTCCGAGATCGTGGACCGGTTCTTCGAGAACCCGAACCTTTCGCTCCTCATCCAGCGCTCGCTCCTCGACCCGGACCCGGAGCGCTCACGCAAGGTCGTGGAGATGGCCTACAGCGGCGCCTTCGGGGTCTTTTATGAACTCTCGGGAGAGCTCGGCGTCAAGACCGACCGGCAGCTCTGGGCGCTCCACGTCGTCGGCATGTGCATCATGCCCTTCGAGGCGCGCGGAATACTGCCGTGGCTCCCCGGTGCGGGCGGCAGCGTCTTCGATCCGGAGCACCTGAAGGCGAGCATCTTCCGGATTCTCTTTCCCGAAGGGACTGCGGGTGTTCGCGAAGGGTGATGCATAAAGCGCAATTCGTAAAGTGAGGCGCCGCAGCCGGTGAGTTCCCGTGGGAATCCGGGCGGCTTCGGCGAAGAGAAGAAGATGACGCACGTTGATGTTGATCAGGTCCGCACGGAGAAGTCGGGCCTCAGGGTTGAAGGCGCGGGAGCAGCCGCGGCGGCGATGACGGCCGCGGTTTTGGCCGCGGCGCTTCTTGCCGGGTGCAGTGAGGAGACGAAGGTCGAGGCCCCGCAGACGCTCCCCGCGGTGGCGGTTGAGATCACACGGGCGGGCCTCGGGCTTCCCTCCGTCGTGACGGCGGCCGGGAGCGTGGTCGCCGACCGGCGTGTCGAGGCCGCAAGCCGCCTGACCGCCTACATCCGCGCCGTGCCCTACAAGGAGGGCGACGCCGTGAAGGCGGGGGACGTGGTGGCGGTCCTCGACGACCGCGACGTGGAGGAGAACGTCCGCGCGGCTTCGGCGAAGGCCGCCAAGGCCCGCGCCGCCGCAAAGGACGCGGAGCTCGACGCCGAGAAGATCTCGGGCCTCTACAAGGAGGGGTTGGTCTCCAACAACGACTGGCGCAAGGCGCTTTTGAACCGTACGGCCGCCGCCGACACGCTCAGAGAAGCCGAGGCGGGGCTCGCCGTCGCGGAGCACCAGCGCGCCTACGCCAAGGTGGCCGCTCCGGTCTCCGGCCGGATCGCGTCCGTGCTGCGGCGCGAGGGCGACCTCGCACTGCCCGGACTTGCCGTCGTCGTGATCGACAGCGAGTCGGACCCGAAGTTTGAGTTCCAGGTGCCGCAGCGCGCGGCCGACGTCGTGCGCCCGGGCGAAAGGGCCGAGGTGGTCGTGGACGGGGTGCCTGGTGTCCTCCCGGGCGAAGTGGAGCGCGTCTCTGGATCCGCCGACCGCGTCTCGAGAAGCTTCCTCGCGCGGGTGAAGTTCGACGCGAAGGACGCCGCCCTCGTGAAGCCCGGCATGTACGGGCGCGTTTGCGTGGCGGCGGGCGAGGCGGCGACGCCCTGGGCGCCCGAATCCGCATTCGCGCGCCGGGGCGGCCTCGAAGGCGTCTTCGTGATCGAGGACGGGCGCGCGGCCTTCCGGTGGCTGCGCACCGGGCGCCGGATGGAGGGCCGCGTCGAGGTCCTGGCGGGCCTCAAGGGCGGCGAAATGCTCGTCGACCGGCCGACCTCGGACGTGAGCGACGGGCGCGCCGTGAAGGTTGAGAAGACCGAAGGAGTCCGGTGATGACGGACGATGCGGAAAAGAAGCCTGTTTCCCCGGAGGCGGCTTCGGAAGGAACGTCCGGCAAGGCTTCCGGGCAGGTTCTTGAGCAGGCCGGTCTGAAGGGCGGGGCGAAGGTCGAAGAAAAGACCGAGGAGAGGGCCGAGCAGGCGAAGGACACGCACACGCTCACCGGGTGCATGGCCGGGGCCTTCATCGACTCCAAACTCACGGTTGTCCTGATGATCGCCGCGATGATCTTCGGCATCTGGGCGGTGACGACCACTCCGCGCGAGGAGAATCCGCAGATCACGATGCCCGCGGCGGCGGTGATCGCGGCGCTCCCCGGTGCCGAGCCCGAAGAGGTCGAGATGAAGGTCGTGCGGCCGCTCGAAACTCTCATCAACCAGATCACGGGCGTGGACCACGTCTGGGCCTCGGTTGGGGATTCGGGCGCGGTCCTGATGGTGCAGTTCAAGGTGGGCGAGGAGAAGGAGCTCTCGCTCGTGAAGCTCGCCGACCGCATCATGAGTGGACGCGGGGAGCTCCCCGCCGACGTGGTGGGCCCCTGGATCCGCAGCGCCGACGTGGACGACGTGCCGATCCTCGCCGTCTCGCTCGTCTCGGACAAATACGGCGACTACGGATTGAAGCGCATCGCGCGCGCGGTGCTCGACAACCTCTCAGGGCTGGAGAACGTCTCCACGGTCGAGGTCGTGGGCGGCCGCGACCGGGAGCTCCTCGTACGCGTGGATCCCGAACGCCTCGCCGGTCACGGCGTCTCCTTCACGCAGGTGATGCTCGCCCTCAAGGTTTCGAACGTCGCCGGCCCCCTGGGCAAGGTCGTTGAAAACGGCATGGAGAGCTCGATGCGGCTCTCCGACTTCATCGCGGACGCGCAGGCGCTGAAGGACCTCGTCGTGGGCGCCTCGCCCACGGGCGTTCCGGTGCACCTCTCAGACGTCGCCGACGTCGTGGACGGCCCCCGCACGGACCGCACCCACGCCTCGCGCTTCGGCTACGGGCCCGCGGACCCCCGCTGGGCCGACGGCCGCGAAGTCGAGAGCGTGACGCTCGCGGTCGCCAAGCGCAAGGGCTCCAATGCCGTGACGGTGGCGGACGACGCCTTGGCGCGCATCGAGCGCATGAAGGGCTGGGTGATTCCGCAGGACGTCGACGTCGTCGTCACCCGCAACGACGGCGTGAAGGCGAACGACGCCGTGAACACGCTGATCGAACACCTCGCGATCGCCGTGCTGGCGGTGGTCTCCGTGACGCTCGTCTTCCTCGGGTGGCGCGCCGCGACGATCGTCGCCGTGACGGTCCCGCTCATTCTCGCGATCACCCTGGGCGTTGTGGGGCTCTCGGGCTTCACGATCAACCGCCTCACGCTCTATGCGCTCATCATCGCGCTCGGTCTGCTCGTGGACGACTCGATCGTCGTGATCGAGAACATCGTGCGCCACTACGGACTCTCGCCCCTGAAGGGGCGAGAGGACAAGAAGCTCCGCTCGATCGTCGCGCCCGGTGAAATCGGCTCGGCGACGCTTCTCGCCACGATCGCCGTGATGATGGTCTTCGCGTCCCTCATTCCGGCCCTCACGGGGATGCCCAAGCAGTATTTCTACCCCGTGGGCTTCTCCGTCCCGGTGGCGTTGGCCGCGTCCTTCCTCATCGCCTACACGGTGGCGCCCTGGGCGGCGCTGCGCTGGATTCCGCAGCCCAACGTCCGCGTCGAGGCGAAGGCGCCGGACGGCACGGACATTCCGGGCGGGTGGATCGGGCGCCTCTACAGCATCCCGGCTTCGGCGCTGATCGGCCACGTGAACCGCGAGCGGATCTACATCCTCGTGCTCATCCTTCTCATCGGCCTCTCCTTCGCGATGCCCTTGTGGCAGCTCGTGCGCCCCGAAGGCCCGGGCGGCCCCGCCCCCGCCCTGGGCGTCGAGGCCGGGTTCCTGCCGAAGGACAACAAGAACACCTTCAACGTCACGGTCGAGCTCCCGAAGGGCAGTCCCGTCGAGGCGACCGACCGCGCGGTGAGGGACGTCGTGGAGCACGTCCGCACGATTCCCGAAGTCCTCAACTGGCAGAGCTGGTCGGGGCTGGCGGGCGTAGCCGACTTCAACTCCATGATGCGCATGAGTCCCGCCTCAGGCGCCTCCATCGGCGCCGTGCGCGTGAACCTCACCGACAAGAAGACGCGGAAGCGCTCCTCGATCACGATCGCCGCGGATCTTCGTGAAGCGTTGAAGCCCGTCGCCGCACGCTGGCCCGGGAGCACCATCCAGGTCCTTGAAGACCCGCCGGGGCCGCCCCTCAAGGGGACGGTCTACGCGGAGCTCTATGCCGAGGATCCGGCGCTGCTGCGTTGGCTCGCCGACCGAGTGGAGAGCGAATTCAGAAAGACCTACGACATGGTCGAGGTGACGAATTCCGAGAAGGCGGACGTCGTGGAGCACCGGCTCTCGATCGACCGCGAGAAGGCGCTGCGCTCCGGCGTGGTTCCGGCCGTGGCCGCGGCCGAGCTCCGCGCCCTCGTCGACGGCGGCGTGATCGGCTGGGCGCACGCCCCGGGCGAACGCACGGGAGAGGCGATCCGCATTGAGATCCCGCGCGACCGGCAGTTCGACCCCGAATTCCTCTCGGGCGTGACGGTCCCCGGCTTTGCGGGCGCCCGCGTGCCGCTCTCCTCGATCGTCAAGGTCGAGACGGATGCGGCCCCGCGTCCGATTGAGAAGAAGAACGGCGTGCGCATGGCGGCCGTTGGGGGCGAGCTCGGGCACACGCCCCCGACCTACGCCGTCCTCGACCTCAACGACCGGCTCTCGGGCCTCGCGCTCCCGGGGGGCGGAACGCTCAAGACCGGGAACCTCACCTGGAGCGACGAGCGGCCCGACCTCACCGCCGACCGCGCGGTGCTCCTCTGGCAGGGCGAGAACCGCATGATGCTCGACAGCTACCGTGACCTCGCGAACTCCCTCGTAATCTCCGTGGGCGGGATCTTCCTCATCCTCGTCGCCTACTACCGCTCCTTCGGACTCGCGCTGATCGCGCTCTCCGCGGTGCCGCTCTGCTTCATCGGGATCTTCCCCGGACACTGGCTCCTCAACGTCCAGTTCTCGGCCTCCTCTCTGGTGGGCGTGACGGCCATCTCAGGCGTCGTCGTGAGAAGCTCGCTGCTCATCATCGACTTCGTGATCGACTACCTGAAGGCGGGGCTGCCGCTGCGAGAGGCGCTCATCGACGCGGGCGCGGTGCGTCTGCGCCCGATTCTCCTCACGACCCTCGCGATCATCCTCGGGAGCGTGATCCTCATCACCGACCCGGTGTTCGGCGGCTTGGCGATCACGTTCATCTTCGGCACGGTCTTCTCGACCGTCGGGACGATCTTCCTCGTGCCGGTGCTCCTCTCCTACTACTACACGAAGTGGCCCTACAAGGCGCCGGAGGCGTGAGGGTGCGCACTGAAGTCCTTCTCGAGTCCGTCTAGAGTCCTTTTCGAGACCTTCTCATCCGCTCATTCCTTCACGAACATGGGGACGG
>NZ_DAVZJY010000088.1:0-8985 GCF_052272535.1 Sutterella sp.
TGAAGCGCCCTCCGGGATCCGTACGGCTCCCGGGTGGGGCGCCCTGAGGCTCGGGCGTCCGCTCCTTCTCCTTTCGTCTTGTTCTGTGAGCGGGGGCGGCGAAGCTCACGACTGAACGCTGGTTCGTCTACAAAGCGAAACAAACCGGTCCGGCGCATGCGCCGCCCGATGAAAGCGGAGAAGTCGTGGGAGGATCAGGGTTTCCCCGACCTCCCGGAACTGCATTTGGCGGGAGGTTAACAGAATTCGAGGAGCGGCTCACGCATTTTTCTGCAACGAAAGGAACGGCAAGCGTCATGCGGCCGCTCAGGACGGGCGGCGCTCCGGCCCCGGAGAGCCTCCTACAATTCTGGGACGGCCGCCCGCCCGCGCGAGGAGGAGCGGCGTCTTTTCGATCAGGAGTCCGGACATGAAGCGCAGACCCATTCACCGCGGCGGCATCGCCTCCGCGGGCTACGACCGCTCGCGGCGGTGCCTCGACGTGGAGTTTGAAACAAAGCGCGTGCTGCGCGCCGAGTCGGTCGGCCCCGAAGTCGCCGAGCGCTTCCTCCATTCGAGCGCCCCGCACGTCTACTGGAAGGAGGAGATCGAGGACGTCTACACCGTCCGCGAAATCTCCGTGCGCGAGAGCGACGAGGAGAAGCCCGCCGCGAAGAAGTCGATCGACGACCTGAAGCGCCTCTTCGGGGACCTTTGACGCCGCCCGGAAACAAAGCGAGCTCCTGCAGAGGAGCCCGTCCGGAATGATCAGCGGAAGAAGGCCGTGGCGAGTCCGAGGAAGATCAGGAATCCGCCCGAATCGGTCGTGAAGGTGAGGAGAACCGAGCCCCCCATTGCCGGATCGCGCCCGAACTTCTTCAGGATGAACGGCACCGCGAGGCCCACGACCGCGCCCTGCAGAATGTTGAGGAACATCGCGAGCGCCATCACGAGGCCGAGCAGCCGCCCCTCGGGCATGTTCCAATAGAGCCCCCAGGCGCACGCGCCCGCGATCACGCCCCAGATGAGGCCGTTGATGAGCGCGACGCCGATCTCCTTCTTCCAGATGTCGACGGTGTTCGCCATCGTCACCTGGCCCATGGCGAGCGAGCGCACGAGAAGCGTGAGCGTCTGGTTTCCGGAGTTGCCGGCCATCCCCGCCACGATCGGCATGAGGGCGGCGAGAGCCACGACGCGCTCGATCGTGCCGTCGAAGGCCGAGATCACGCGCGAGGCGAAGAAGGCCGTGCAGAGGTTGACGCCGAGCCAGAGCCAGCGGCTCTTGGCGGAGTCCCAGACGCCGCCGTACATGTCCTGTTCGTCGTCGAGACCGACGGCGCCGAAGGCGTCCTCCTCGCTCTCTTCACGAATGACGTCGACCACTTCGTTGACGGTGAGTCGGCCGACCAGACGCCCGGCCTCGTCCACCACCGCCGCGCTCACGAGGTCGTAGCGTTCGAACGCCTGCGCCGCGTCGCTCGCCGAATCGAGCGGATTGAGCGTGAAGGCCTCGGTGTTCATGATCCGGCGCACCTGCTTCGTCGGATCGTTGGTGAGCATCTCCACGAGGGGGAGCGTGCCCTTCAGAATCCCCATGCGGTCCACGACGAAGATCTGGTCCATGTGGTCCGGGAGGGTCTTAAAGCGGCGCAGGTACCTGAGCACCATGTCCACCGTCACCTCCTCGCGGATCGAGATCATCTCGAAGTCCATGCGCGCACCGACGGACTCCTCGGGGTAGGACATCGCGGCGCGCAGCTGGACGCGCTCTTCGTGCGAAAGGCCTTCCTGAACCTCCGCCATCACGTCGGGCGGCAGGTCGTCCACCAGATCGGCGATCTGGTCGGTGTCCAGAGTCTCGACGGCGTCCACGAGCTCGTCGCGATCCATCGCGTCGATCAGGGTTTCGCGGACGCCCTCGTTGACTTCAAGAAGAATGTCGCCGTCGGACTCGCTCTTGACCTGATTCCAGACGGCAAGTCGGTCGTCGAGCGGCAGCGCCTCGAGCACCCAGGCGATGTCGGCGGGGTGCAGGGGCTCCAGGACGTCGCGCAATTCCTGCGCGGCCTCGGGGGTGATCGGACGGGCGTCGTCGTGCTGGTCGCCGCGCTCCTTGGCGAGCTCGCGCGCACGGTCCTCGTCCTCGTCGAGGATCTGCTGAACGCGTGCGAGGGCGCGGGAGGCCTCGTCGGAGTCGAGCGTCGGAGCGTTCTCCTCCTCGTCGCCGGGCTTAAGCGCTTCGTCCTCGCGGCTCATCAAAAATACCTCAGGAGACCCCTGCCTTCAGGCCGGGGTAGTTGACGGGATTCCTCAGGGGTGACTTGGCGCCCTTCCGGGTGCGGCGCACCGCGCCCGAAAGAACCGCCCGAGAGGCTAACACAAGGCCGGCCGGCCCGGGCGGACGGCCGGCAGGGGGAACCGGCCTCAGATCAAGAAGCGCTCGAGGCGGGGGCTTCGTGAGCTTCTTCGTGCGCTTCTTCGTGCGCCTCGGCCTTCACGGCGTCTTCGGATTCGGCTTCGGCCGCCGCCTCGGCGAGCTCCTCTTCGAGCCCCGACTCCTCGCCGGGCGAGAGCGATTCGTCCAACACGCCGATGAGCTGCGCGTCCATCACGAGGTCCACGAGGTCGCAGCCGAGGATGCGCAGCCGCACCTTGCGTCCGCGCTCGAGGTCTTCGGGCAGCCCCGGCACGCGCTGCATGAAGGGCAGGCCGTCGATGCGCACGAGGTCGCCCTTGACGACGATCGCCTCGATCTCCTTGAGGCCCTCCTGGAGGATCCAGCGCAGCGACCAGTAGCGCTCCATGCGCGTCTGAAAGTCGCCGTAGAGGCTGTAGATGTTCTCAAACGAGCTCACGATCGTGAAGAGGTCCACGTCGTTGCGGGCGTAGGCGGGGGGCTCGCCGCGCAGCGCCGTGATCATCTGGCGCTGGTTGACGAGGTCCACGTAGCGGCGCAGCGGCGACGTGCTCCACGCGTAGCGCAGCACCCCGAGGCCGTCGTGGGGCCCCGGCGACGTGCTCATGCGCACGCGCCCCATGCGCTGCGAGCGGTAGATCCCCGGAGTGTCGTGCTCCTCGAGCCAGAGGCCCCAGGTGCTGTTGGCGAAGATCATGAGTTCGGCGACGAGGAGGTCCAGGGGCGCGCCGCGGCGGCGGCCCTTCACGCGGATCACCGCGTTCTCCCCTTCACCCTCGAGCGCGAAGAACCAGTCCACGCGGCCGACGGGCTCGGGGCGGCCCCGCACCTCCTCGCGGCCGTGCTGCAGGACCTTGGCGAAGTGCCAGAGCCAGCAGATCTCGTGCGCGAAGGGGATGTCGAGCGTCTGGTTCTGAATCGCCTCCTCGGTGACGAGGGCGTCAATCTTGTCGTAGCGCAGGTTCGCCTTGAGGGCGATGCGCTCGAGGCGCGTCTCGGTCTTCTCAACCGCGTACGTGTCGTCCTTCACCCAGGCGTAGAGCGAGAGGCAGGGCACGGTGACGCCTTCGTCGAGCGAGGCCGCCTTGATCCAGTCCTCGGGGAGCATCGTCGTCTTGAGCCCCGGCGCATAGACCGTGCTCATGCGGGTCTTGGCAACTTCATCCAGGGGGCTGCCGCGCGTGATCATGAGCGCGGGCGCGGCGATGTGGATGCCCACGCGCGTCACGCCCCCGTCGAGATGCACGACGCTCGCCGCGTCGTCGATTTCGGTGGTTTCCGAATCGTCGATCGAGAAGGCCTCGACGTCGGCGAGCGGAAGCTCAGACCAGTCGTTCGCCGGAGGCTTCGGAAGGTTGTCGGGGAACCCGCGTCCGCGGGGAAAGTTCATCGCGTAGAAGCTGTCCACGTGCCAGCGCCAGGGCGAGGCGATGCCGCCCAGCTGCAGCATGAGCCGCAGGGGCGTGAGCCGCGCTTCGGCGGCGGCGTCCGAGAACGCCTTCCATTCGATCGAATTGCGGTCGGGGGCGATGAGGAGCATGAGCGCCTGACGGGCGATCGGTTCAGGGAGCCGCCCTTCGACCATCTCCTTCGTCCATGCCTTCTTCTGCTCCTCCTGACGGCGCTTGCGCTCAAGGGCCTCGAGCGCCTTGGCGAGGATGTCGGCCGGGGCCTTTCTGTAGGCGCCGCGCCCCTTGCGGTAGAAGTAGACGGGGTTGGCGTGCAGTGTCGTGAGGAGCGCCGCCTTCTCGACGGGCGAGGCGCCTTCGCCCCAGTACTCCGCCGCGAGCTCGAGGAAGGTGAACTCATCCGCGGGCGCCGCCTCCCAGAGGAAGGCGGGGTCGAGCTCCTCGGCCGCCGCGGGAATCGCCGCGATCAGCTCCGCGGCCGAGGGCGACTCGAAGGAGAAAAAGACGTGGGACGCCTTGATCTTCGTTCTGCGCCCGGTCGTGAGCTCCACCTGATAGGCGCTGCCCGCCTGCGAGAGCACCGTGCCCGCCTTGAAGGCGCCGTCTTCTTCGAAATAGATGTACATGTCGTTCGGTCGTTCCTTGCTTTCTTCTTCCGCTTCGCCGTCCTGAGGGACGGGGGGAGCGCCCCCCTGCGAGGCCGATATTTTGCCCGATCCGCGCGCGGCAGCCGGGCCCTCCCGGGCGGATTCTCAGCCGCTTGCGGCCGCGCGCCGCGCGAAGAAAGCGGCAACGGCGGGGAGATACCGGGCGAAGCGCTCCATGCGGTGGTCGTCGCCCACGGAGAGGATCCGCGGCGAGGCGGCGAGCGCCTGCGCGGCCTCGCGCCAGTCGAGCACCTCGTCGGCGGTCGAGAGGAGTACGAGCAGGTCGGCGGGGTCGCGGGGTGCGGGCGGCGTCTCCCGGGCGAGCGCCCGGAAGTCGTCGGCGAACCCGGCAAGCACCTCGATCCACCGGTCGGTGCCGTAGATCCGCTGCGGCCCCGTGTGTGCGGGGACGAACCGCCAGGGCTCGAGGCAGGGGTTCACCACCGCAGCGGGAAGTCCGAAGCGGCGCGCGGCGCGCAGCGCCCAGAACCCGCCGAGGCTCGAGCCCGTGACGAGCGTGCGCCGGCGGGCGTCGGGCGTGAGCTTCCCGAAGAGGCCTTCGAGAAGCGCCTCGACTTCTCGCGGCGGCAGATTGAGGTCTGGAGCCTCGAACCTCCGTCCGGCGGCCTCGGCCGCGGCCCGGAGCTCCCGCCCCTTCGCCGAGGCCGGCGACGAGAGGAACCCGTGGAGGTAGACCACCGTGAAGGGCGCCGTCATATCAGTCCCTTTCGCTCTCGAAGCCCCCGACGCGGGCGGCCTTTTCGGAGAGCCCCGCGAGGAGCTTGCCGTGGATGCCGCCGAAGCCGCCGTTGCTCATGCAGAGGATGACGTCGCCGGGCTTGGCGTCGGCCACGACCTGCTCGACGAGGGCGTCGAAGTCGTGCGTCACCCAGGCGCGGGCGCCGAGGGGCTCGAGAGCCGCCTCGGGCGACCAGGCGACGCCGCGGCCCGCGTAGCAGCAGACCTCGTCGGCGCCGGCGAGCGCCCCTGCGAGCTGATCCTTCATGGTCCCCAACTTCATCGTGTTGCTGCGCGGCTCAAGGACGGCCACCAGGCGCCTGCCGCGGTACTTCGCGCGCACGCCCGCGATCGTCTCGCGGATCGCCGTCGGGTGGTGCGCGAAGTCGTCGATCACGACGCAGCCGTAGGCTTCGCCCTTCACCTCCTGCCGGCGGTGAACGCCCGGGAAGCGCTTCAGGGCGGCGATCGCCTCGACGGGCGACACGCCCGCAGCATGGGCGGCGGCGACGGCGGCGAGCGCGTTGAGTTCGTTGTAGCGCCCGGGCATCGCGACCTCGATGCGGCCGACGACGCGCCCCTCGAAGGCGGCTTCGCCGCCCTCGGAGAGCGACCACCCGGCCGCGGTGCCGAAGTCGGCGTCGAAGCGCTCGAGCCGCGACCAGCACCCGCGCGCAAGGACGCGCTCGAGCGCCGGGCTCTTCGCGTTCGCGATCACGACGCCTTCACCGGGCATCGTGCGCACGAGGTGGTGGAACTGCGTTTCGATCGCCTCGAGGTTGGGGAAGATGTCCGCGTGGTCGTATTCGAGGTTGTTCAGAACGGCGATCCGCGGGCGGTAGTGCACGAACTTGCTGCGCTTGTCGAAGAAGGTCGTGTCGTATTCGTCCGCCTCGATCACGAAGGGACCGGCGGGGTCGCCCAATTCGGCGGACTTCTCGCCCCAGCACGGCAGTCCCCCGATCAGGTACCCCGGGTTGAGGCCCGCCTCGCGCATGATCCAGGTGAGCATCGACGTGGTCGTGGTCTTGCCGTGGGTGCCGGCCACGGCGAGCACCGTGCGGCCCTGCAGGATCTGCTCGCTCATCCACTGCGGGCCGCTCGTGTAGGGCAGTCCCGCGTTGAGGATCGCCTCGAGCAGCGGGTTGCCGCGCGAAATGGCGTTTCCGATCACCCAGAGGTCGGGCGAGAGCACGAGCTGCCCCGGGTCGTAGCCCTGCGTGATCTCGATGCCGTTCTGCGCGAGCGCCTCGCTCATCGGCGGATAGACGTTCTGGTCGCACCCGGTGACGCGGTGGCCCGCGGCGCGGGCGATCTGGGCGACGCCGCCCATGAAGGTTCCGCAGATGCCGAGGATGTGGATGTGCATGTTGAATGCCTCTCGCTGGTGTTCTTTGTCGGTGAGGCGAATTTTCGCCCATCCGCCGCCCTCGCGACACGGCGAACGCACCTCTATTTCAATAGCAAGCCTTGAGAACACGCAATGCGCTGAAGGGCTTCGTCAAAATTACGGCATCGCATTTGCATCTGGCGAATCGAGGGCAGTGTTTTGACGAGGTTCTTCTCCCAAAGCCAATAGCGATAGTGTTCCAACATGGCTAACGCCAGCTTGTTGAGGGCTGAACGGTTCGTGATGTAATTCACGTCTTTTGTCTGCATTCGATCTTGATTGAAATTCACGTCCAATGAGGACGCCCCGCTCAGTGCGCTTGCCAGCGCGCCGATGACGATGGGTTCAAGCGGAAAGATAGCCCGGTGACAATCTCGAGCCTCGATGTCGGCATCTTTTGCTGCATCTTGAACACGGCTTTGATTTTTTCGGAGATTTGCGCAAGTTCATTGGTCTGTGAAAGCGCATTTTTCCCTACAAGCTTGCGGAGCGTTTCAACTTCCTCCAGCAATCGCCGATGCTCTTGGCGCTCAAGCCAAAGTTCGCCGAAAGAGAATTGGCCGTTCTTGATGATGCCGATAGTCTCGCGAACGGTTTTCTTCTTGCCGGTCTTTTCATCGAGAACGTGATTCTCGCGAAATACTTGAAAATCGCCCGGACGATTGGGTTTGGCGTTCAGCTGGCAGTTTGGAGGAATGTCGGGGAATTTTTTGTAGTCGACGCGCATGGCATATTCATATTCGAATAGTGATATTATGCCATGTAGCTACCGGAATAGGTATTTATTTTCCATGAAAATACGGCGTTTGAGAAATGCAGTCTATTCTTCATGCGTTCGCCCCGGTTGACAGCATCCGGGGAGGTAATGCATGGCTTCATAAAATGAGCGCTTTGTGTGTGTTGTTTTCTGGTAGATTCAATCATATCGCAAAACGCCCATTTTTGCGCCTATAGGGCGGACAAAATTTACAATTAAATCGAAGACTTAGATTTATGGCAGCGCCCTTAAATTAATTTGTTTACGGTGACGATTGCGTCACTATTATGAAAGAAGGCTTAAGAGTGCGTCGAATTTGTAAATTGTTGGTCGCTTTCCCTTCCCTTGGCGAACAACGCTAACAAGCCCCTTGGATTTTAGTTTTTTGATAACTTGAGTGATGCCGACGTTTGTTAGATGTGAGTTAGTTTCTTGTGCTAAATTAGGTATTGTGAATACTGGATTGGCGAAAAC
Source organism: Sutterella sp. (assembly GCF_052272535.1). Taxonomy (NCBI): domain Bacteria; kingdom Pseudomonadati; phylum Pseudomonadota; class Betaproteobacteria; order Burkholderiales; family Sutterellaceae; genus Sutterella; species Sutterella sp. The sequence continues at coordinate 7,811 of NZ_DAVZJY010000088.1, forward strand.
ATAATCAAGTGTGGCAATTGCGAACGATGAGTTCGTCGCATCAGCGAAGGCGACCTTAGAGCTTTCATAAAGTGATGTCATAGCATTAAGCAACTTTAAGTTTGATTCGCTGTGCTGAACGACGCCATTTAGGAAAAAACTTATCCATGTGTCCCAGTCGCCATGTTTGGAAATTCTACCTAAAGCAAGGTAGTATTCATCTCTGTGGCTTTGGAGATAAGAGCTGATGTAAAAGCAGGGCTTGTGTATCAGACGTTTGCTTGCTAGGAAGAGCGTTATTAGGAGCCTGCCCATTCGTCCGTTTCCATCTAGAAACGGGTGGATCATCTCAAACTGAGCATGTGCAACAGCCACCTGGACGACAGGGTTTATGTCATTCCGAGATAGAAAAGCAACCCAATTTTCAAGCAAGTCGAGTAGTCGAATCGGTTCCGGCGGAATAAAGGCTGCTTTTTCTATCGGTTCTCCAACTCTACCAATGTGTACTTGGACGCTGCGAAATTCTTCTGGTCGTTTTGTTTCTCCGCGCGCTCCTTTAAGGAGATTCGCATGTAGAGACTTAATGAGTCCAAGTGACAAATTGCGGCCACTATCAATTGCATCAAGACCATCAAGCATTGCAGACCGATAATTCAAAACTTCGTGAACATCATCCCTTCTTGCTGGTGGAGCTACGACACCCGCATTTTCAGCAATAACCTCATCGAACGAAGTTACGGTACCTTCTATGACGTTTGAACACTGTGCTTCCTTCATCAGCCAGGTGATCCAGAAAAGATCGGCCTTCGCTGAAGCGCACATCATCCCGTCGAGCCTTGCAATCGATGCAATGGCCTCGTGTTCTAGGTATCCGTAGGAACCCCATCGAGCATGCTCTTGGGCTACGGGAAGACAAGGCAGGTCAAATGGCACGATGGACATACACAAACTCTGTGATCGGTTTAGTTATTGAAAGGCCTATAAGCAAACTGAAGTACTTGTTTAGTTTGTTTTCGAAGTCTATTACAACTCAAGTGGCACTCTAGTTTCATAATGCATGTCTTGCGTCCACCATCAAGGCTCCTGTGGTAGGAGGCTTTTATGGAGGCTTCGTGCATACATGTGGGTAGGCGTCGCCTCGATGCGGGGCTGAACCCCCTGATGCAGAAGGAATTTGCGCATCCTATGCCCTGCGG
>NZ_DAVZJY010000089.1:0-8975 GCF_052272535.1 Sutterella sp.
GCCCCGTGAGAGTGCCCGCGGCCGACATCGCCTCGGGCGTGCCGGAGAAGACCACGTCGCCGCCGGCGGCACCCCCTTCGGGGCCGAGTTCGATCACCCAGTCGGCGCACCCGATCACGTCGAGGTTGTGCTCGATCACAACCACCGTGTGGCCCATGGCGGTGAGCCGGTCGAAGACGTCCACGAGGCGCGCGACGTCGGCGAAGTGCAGTCCCGTCGTCGGTTCGTCGAAGACGAAGAGCTTCCCGGCGGCGCCGTGCGCGGCGGGCACGCCCTCGGCGATGCGCGCGGAGAGCTTGAGGCGCTGCCGCTCGCCCCCGGAGAGCGTCGTGAGGGGCTGGCCGAGCCGCAGGTAGCCGAGGCCGGTGAGCTGCAGCACCTTCAGGGAGCGCACGACGGCGGGATGCCGGGCGAAGGCTTCCACCGCTTCGTCGACGGTCATGTCGAGCACGTCGGCGATGCTGCGGGGCTTGCCGTCGTCGAGCGCCGGGCGGATGCGCAGGATTTTCTCCTGATAGCGCCTGCCGCCGCAGGCCGGGCAGGGGAGGTAGACGTCCGAGAGGAACTGCATCTCAACGTGCTCCCAACCCGTGCCCGCGCAGCGCGGGCAGCGGCCCGCGCCTGAATTGAAGGAGAAGTCGCCGGGCTTGAGGCCCGCGGCGATCGCTTCGGGCGATGCGCCGAAGAATTCGCGCACCGCCGTGAAGGCGCCGACGTAGCTCGCCGGGTTGCCGCGCGTCGTGCGCCCGAGCGAGCTCTGGTCCACGAATTCGACGGCCGCGGGAAGTTCGCCCGTGAGCCTCACGGGCTCGCGCGGCGCCGGGCGCGGCGCCTCGTCGTCCTCTTCGGGCGTGAAGGAGACGGCGCCCGAGAGACGGCGCTCGAGCGCCGGAACGAGCGTGTCGGCGATGAGGGAGCTCTTCCCCGAACCCGAGACACCCGCGACGGCGATGAGGCGCCCGAGGGGGAAGCGGACCGTGAGGTCGCGCAGGTTGTTTGTCGTCGCGTGCATCAGCGTGAGCGCGGGGCCCTCGGGCGCGACGGGAAGTGCCTTGCGCGTGATGCGCTTTCTGCCCGAAAGGTAGGCGCCGGTTTCCGTGGGCGCCGTGAGCGCGCCGCGCGCGTCGCCCTCGTAGATGATCCGGCCGCCCGCGGCGCCTGCGCCCGGACCGAGGTCGATCAGCCGCCCGCCCGCGAGCATCACCTGCGGGTCGTGCTCGACCACCACGAGGGTGTTGCCCGCCGCGGTGAGGCGCCTGAGGATCGCGTTGACGCGGTCCATGTCGCGCGGATGAAGGCCGATCGAAGGCTCGTCGAGCACGAAGAGCGTGTTGACGAGGTTGGCGCCGAGGGCGGTCGTGAGGTTGACGCGCTGCACCTCGCCCCCGGAGAGCGTGCGGCCCTGGCGGTTGAGCGTGAGGTAGCCGAGGCCGACGTCGCGGAGGAACTCGAGGCGCGAGAGGCATTCCGAGAGCACGAGCTCCGCGGCCGCGTCGTGCGGCCGCCCGCGCAGCCCTTCGAGGAAGGCGAGGAGCGCCGAGACGGGGAGCAGCATGAGCTCGTGGAAGTTGAAGCCCGGAAGCGCCCGGCACGCCGCCTCCGTGAGGGAGCTCCCGACGGGGCGCACGACCGGCGTCGGGACGCCCGTCTTCCGCTCGAGCGCCTCCCGGTCTCCGGGCGCGCCCACGCGCCAGGCGAGCGCCTCGGGCTTGAGGCGCGCGCCCGAGCAGGCCGGGCACGGGCGGTAGGCGCGGTAGCGCGAGAGCATCACGCGCACGTGCATCTTGTAGTTCTTCGTCTCGAGCCACTCGAAGAAGCGTCCGATGCCGTACCACTCGCGGGCCCAGTCGCCCGTCCAGCCGGGCTCGCCCTCCTCGATGATGCGGCGCGCCTGCGCCGGGAGCTCGCCGTAGGGGACGTCGGTGGCGATGCCGAGGCGCCGGCAGGCGCGCAGCATGTCGGTCTTGCATTCGGAGAAGGACTTGGTCGAGAAGGGCTTGACGGCGTCCTCCTCGAGCGTCTTCGTGCGGTCCGGGATCACGAGGTCGAGGTCGGTGCTGATCACACGCCCGAAGCCGCGGCAGACCGAGCAGGCGCCGACGGGCGAATTGAAGCTGAAGGCGGCGGGCTTCGGGTCGGCCGAATGCCAGCCGCATTCGGGGCAGGTGCGCCCGAGGGCGTAGCGCGCGAAGCGCGTAAAGGCGCCGTCCTCCCCTTCGATCCAGAAGGAGACGGCGCCTTCGCCGCGCGCGAGCGCCGTCTCGACGGCTTCCACCGCCCGGGCGCGCTCGACGCGCGAGGGGCGCCAGCGGTCCGCGGCGACCGTGAGGAGCACGCCGTCGGCGCGCGCTTCGCGCGCGATGATCCGGGTGAAGCCCTGCGCGGAGAGCGCCGCCTCGGCGGTCTCGACGGGGAGCGCCTTCGGCACGAAGCGCTCGAAGGCGACCGCGGCGCGCGCTTCGAGGAGGTCGCGCCCTTCGAAGCGGGCGCGCACGTCCTCCCAGACGGAGGCGGGCGAGAAGTCGGCGACCCGCGAGCCGTCCCTCGGGCAGAAGCACTCGGCCGTGCGCGCAAAGAGCAGCTTCAGGCGGTCGTTCACCTCCGTCATCGTCCCGACGGTGGAGCGCGACGTGCGGATCACCGCGTTCTGGTCGATCGCGATCGCGGGCGGCACGCCCTCGATCGAGCGCACCTTCGGGCGGTCCATGCGGTCGAGGAACTGGCGCGCGTAGGGCGAGAAGGTCTCGACGTAGCGGCGCTGCCCTTCGGCGTAGAGCGTGTCGAAGACGAGCGAACTTTTGCCCGACCCGGAGAGCCCCGTCACCACCGTGAACGTCCCGACGGGAATGTCGAGGTCGAGGTTCTTGAGGTTGTTCTGCTCGGCCCCGCGGATGCGGATCGCGGGGACTTCCGGAAGGGCGGCGCCGGTCTCTTTCTCTTGCGTCATCTGGGCTTGTCTCGGACGGATGAATCGTCGGGAGCTTCAATTTAGCCGAATCGGCGGGCATGGCGCCGCCGCCGGGCCGCCGGACCTTCGGGTGCATCAATATGTAACAAATCGCTTCCAAACTCTTGCCAAGATGCAAATTCTTATGCATAATCCGCTTTCTCCGATTCGGGGGGATTAGCTCAGCTGGGAGAGCGCTTGCATGGCATGCAAGAGGTCAGCGGTTCGATCCCGCTATCCTCCACCAGAATTCAGGTCCCTATCGTCTAGAGGCCTAGGACACAACCCTTTCACGGTTGGTACCGGGGTTCGAATCCCCGTGGGGACGCCAGGATTGAAGCCGCGTCGAGTGCGATAGAGCGCTTGGGCGGCCTCCTCCTGCGCAGTTCATCAAGGACTGCGCAAAGAACAATCAGAACACCCGGGGGATTAGCTCAGCTGGGAGAGCGCTTGCATGGCATGCAAGAGGTCAGCGGTTCGATCCCGCTATCCTCCACCAGAATTCAGGTCCCTATCGTCTAGAGGCCTAGGACACAACCCTTTCACGGTTGGTACCGGGGTTCGAATCCCCGTGGGGACGCCACAGTCTCGAAGCGTTCTGATTGACAATCTGCTCCGGTTTCGGGGGATTAGCTCAGCTGGGAGAGCGCTTGCATGGCATGCAAGAGGTCAGCGGTTCGATCCCGCTATCCTCCACCAAACAAGGAAGTCCTGAAGGGTCCGCAGATCCTTCAGGATTTTTTTGCCTTCGGCCCGGCCGGACGCGGGGTGCAAAAAGGCCGCGCGTTCCTTCACGGGACGGCGGCCTCGATGCGGCGGCCCGGACCGGGGGCCGGGCGCTTGGTGAGGGTCGAAGACGTCAGCGCTGACGGCGCTTGTCGGCCTCTTCGACGACGCCGCGGCGGACGGTGTCGAACGCGTCGTTGAGCGCGGCCATCACGTCCTGGTTCGTGCGGGTGACGATCAGATTGCGGCCCGAGACCGTGAGGTCGATGCGGATCGTGAAGGCGCCCATCGTCTGGTGGCCTTCCTGAGAGACGGTAACCTTGCAGGGCCCGAGCTGGTTGTCGAACTTGGTGAGTCCGGCGAGCTTCTCGTTCACGGCCGTTTCGACGGCGGGGGAGCGGTTGATGCCATGAAAGATGATCTGAGCAGCCATAGGAACCTCGCTTTTTGTTGTTCTGAGCTGGTGAGAATTGCCGGAGGAAAACTTCCTTCGGTGTTCTTAAATCAAAGTGTATCCGTTTCCGGGCCGGTTGGGGGCTCTGCGGCATCCGAATTTGTCCCAAGTCGCAAATGCCCCTAAAAGACGCGTTGGGGTGCTCCGCATCCATTAAAATACGCGCGCGTTCGAGACGGACCACGGCATGCGTCCTAGAGCACCGAAGTTCTCGAACGGCTTTCATCCGTCAGATTGAGAAAAGCCTGCGTCCCCTGCGGGCGGCCCCCTCGCGGGCCGCTTTGGACGGGCGGACGCCCGGGCGAGCGTTCCATTTGCGAAAGATGCGTCCGGCCTCGAGGGACGCGTCGGGAGTCGTCTCCCGACGCCGCCCTGAACGCGCCGGAATATGAATTGATTGGTGGGAGGCGGCGCATACGGCGCCGCACGCGTTCCTCCGGGCAGCCGGGGGGCGAAAAGACGACGAAGAAGGGGGCCTGAAGCGCCCCGAAAGCGCTCCGCCGCATGCCCGCCGCGGCTTCAAGCCGCGCGGTGCGGAGCGAAAGACAACATTTTTTAAGAAAGAGACAACAGACATGTCCATGGATCGCAAGCCTTGGCAGGACAAGGGTCCGCGCCGCTCCTTTGGTGATGATGAACAGGGCGACCGCCGCGGCGGCCGCTTCGACCGCTTCGACCGTTCGGAACGCTCCGAGCGCTTCGAGCGTTCGGACCGCCGCGACTTCGGCGACAGGAAGCCCTTCGGCGAGCGCAAGCCCTTCGGTGAGCGCCGCGACTTCGGCGAACGCCGTGAGTTCGGCGACCGTCCGCGCTTCGAGCGCTCGGACCGCCGCGACTTCGGCGACAGGAAGCCCTTCGGCGAGCGCAAGCCTTTCGGCGAGCGCCGTGAGTTCGGTGATCGTCCGCGCTTCGACCGCAAGCCCGGCGGCCGCCGCTTCGAAGGCTCCCGCGGCCCGCGCGAGGACTTCGGCGTGCGCTCTGGCCCCCGCGCCCGCGCCTACGACACGCGCCGCTTCGCCGAGAGGAGCGAGTTCGCGCAGAACGCGATGGTGCGCATCGACAGCGACATCGCCGACTTCTTCGGCAGCCCCGAGGCGGTCAACCAGGCCCTGCGCCTTCTGATCGACGCCGCGCGCGTCGTGAAGCTCGACGCCGTCAAGCCCGCCGCTCCGGAAGCGGTCGAGCCTGAAGAGGCCGCGCAGATCTTCGGCGGCGACGTCGAGGAGGACGACGTCGAGGACGCCGTCTACGGCGACGCCGCCGAGGCCGAGGAGGCCCCGGAAGCGGCCGGCGAGGAGAAGGCCGAGGAGAAGTTCGAAGAGAAGGCGCCCGAAGCCGCCGCGGAAGCGAAGTAAGCCGCTCCGCCTCTGCGGGATTCCCCTCAGCTCCGGCGATGCCGAACCTTAAGCCGGCCGCCGGAACGGATTCCCTAGAATGAAGACGGACGGAACTCCGCCTTCGAAGAAGAAGCCCCGGAAGATTCCGGGGCTTTTTTATGAACCGCTCTGGCGGCCTCTCATGCAGCAGTACATCCTTGCGCTCGATCAGGGTACTACGAGCTCGCGCGCGCTCATCTTCGACCGCTCGGGCGACGCCGTCGCGCTCGCGCAGCGCGAGATCACGCAGCGCTATCCGCGCCCGGGTTGGGTCGAGCACGATCCGGTCGAGATCTGGGAGAGCCAGCTCGCCGTCGCCCGCGAGGCGCTCCGCCGCGCCGGGCTCTGCGCGGCGGACCTCGCCGCCGTTGCGATCGCCAACCAGCGCGAAACGACCGTGGTCTGGGACCGCCTGACGGGCGAGCCCGTCGCGCCCGCCCTCGTCTGGCAGGACCGGCGCACGAAGGCGCGCGTCGAGGCGCTCGAGGCCGAGGGGCTCGAACCCCTCGTCGCCGGCAAGACCGGCCTGCGGCTCGACCCCTACTTCTCCGCGACGAAGATCGGCTGGATCCTCGACCACGTGCCGGGCGCGCGGCGCCGCGCCGAGTGCGGAGAGCTCCTCTTCGGCACCGTGGACGCGTGGTTGCTCTGGAAGCTCACGAAGGGCGCGGTGCACGCGACCGACGTCACGAACGCCTCGAGGACGCTGCTCTGCGACCTACGCTCGGGCCAGTGGGACGACGAGCTGCTCGCGCTCTTCGGCATTCCGCCGGCGATGCTGCCGCAGATCGTGCCGAGCTCCGGCGCGGCCGCCCTCACCGATCCGGAGTGGTTCGGCGGGGTGGTGCCCGTGACGGGCATTGCGGGCGACCAGCAGGCGGCGGCCTTCGGCGAGGCGTGCTTCACCCCCGGCACCGTCAAGAACACCTACGGCACGGGTGGGTTCCTGCTGATGAACATCGGCGCGGAGCCGCGTCCGAGCGTGAGCCGCCTGATCACCACCGCGGCCTTCCGGCTCGAAGGGCGGCGCCCCGCCTATGCGCTCGAAGGGAGCGTCTTCGTCGCGGGCGCGGTCGTGCAGTGGCTGCGCGACGAAATGGGGTTCGTGCGCACGTCGGCCGAGATCGAGCCGCTCGCGAGAAGCGTCCCCGACACGGGCGGCGTCTACTTCGTCCCCGCCTTCGCGGGGCTCGGCGCCCCGCACTGGGATCCGGACGCCCGCGGCTGCCTCATCGGCCTCACGCGCGGCACGAAGCGCGCGCACATCGTCCGCGCCGCCCTCGAGGCGATCGCCTTCCAGAGCGCCGAGGTGCTCGATGCGATGGCGCGCGACGCCACGCACCCGGTGACGGAGCTGCGCGCCGACGGCGGCGCCTCGCGCAACGATCTGCTCATGCAGTTCCAGGCGGACATTACGGGCGTGCCGGTGATCCGGCCCGCCCAGACGGAAACCACGGCCTTGGGCGCGGCGTACCTCGCCGGGCTCGCCTGCGGGTTCTGGTCGGACACGGAGGAGATCGCCTCGCTCTGGCGCGCCGAACGCGTCTTCGAGCCGGCGATGTCGGCCGACCGGAGAGGATTTTTGATGAACCAATGGGCGCGCGCCGTGAGCCGCGCCCGCAAATGGAATATTGATCATGACTGATGCTGGCAAGACGACTGCGGCCGAAGCCGCAACGAAGCCCCTTCTTCCCCTTGACCGCGCGGAGATGATCGCGCGCGTGAAGGCGGACCCCGTCTGGGACGTGGTCGTGATCGGCGCGGGCGCGACGGGCGCCGGGATCGCCGTGGACGCCGCCTCGCGCGGCCTCTCGACCCTGATCCTCGACGCGCAGGACTTCTCCGCGGGCACCTCCTCGCGTTCGACGAAGCTCATCCACGGCGGCGTGCGCTACATGAAGAACCCCCGCGACTGGGGGCTCGTCTGCGAAGCGCTCCATGAGCGCAAGATCCTCATCGAGAACGCCCCGCACCTCGTGCACGCCGAACCCTTCGTGCTGCCGTGCTTCAAGAAGTACGAGCGCGAGATCTACACGGTCGGGCTCGGGATCTACGCGGCGATGGCCGGCAAGGCCTCGCTCGGGCGCACGCGCGCCCTGAAGCCCGCCGAGGCCGCGGCGCGCCTGCCCGGCGTGAAGACCGAGGGGCTTCTCGGCGGGGTCGAGTTCTACGACGCGCAGTTCGACGACGCGCGCCTAAACGTCGCGCTCATCCGCACGGCGCACCGCGAAGGCGCGGCCTGCCTCAACTACTTCCCCGTCACCGCGGTCGAGCGCGACCGCGGCCTCATCCAGTCGATCACGGCGACCGACGCCGAGACGGGCGAGACGCACCGCATCCGCGCGCGGTGCTACTTCAACTGCTCGGGCGTGTGGACCGACGCCGTGCGCCGCCTCGTGGACCCCAACGCCGCCTCGATCCTGCGCTGCTCGCGCGGCTCGCACGTGCTCCTCGAGCGCGAGTTCCTCCCGGGCGAGGCGGGCATGCTCATCCCGAAGACCCGCGACGGCCGCGTGCTCTTCTGCATCCCCTGGCACGACATGACGCTCGTCGGCACGACCGACGTCGAGCAGCGCGAGCCCGACATGCATCCCGAAGCCTCCGAAGAGGAGATCGCCTTCATCCTCGAGACCGCCTCGGGGTACCTCGCCCGCCCGGTGACGCGCGCCGACGTCCGCGCGTCCTTCGCGGGGCTGCGCCCCCTGCTGCGCGCGCCCGAGAGCGCGGACGGCTCGACCGCCAAGGCCTCGCGCGAACACGCCGTCATCCCCGAGTTCGGCAACATGATCACGGTCGCGGGCGGCAAGTGGACGAGCTACCGCCGCATGGCCGAGGACGCGATGCTCGAGGCGACGACGAGCCACCTCGTCAAGCCGCGCCTGTGCGTCACGAAGACCCTCCCGATCGCCGACGATCCGGTCTACGGCGCCGCGCGCGTCGAGAAGATCGAGAAGGCCGCGGCCATGGGGCCGGGCGCCGACGCCGAAGTGGTCGAATACGCGCTCTGGTCGCGCGACAACGAAGGCGCCCGCACGGCCGAGGACGTGCTCTACCGCCGTCTGCGCCTCGGACAGATGAACGCCGAGCGCACGGCGAAGCTCATGCCGATCGTCGCGGCCGCCCTTGCGGGCGAGCCCTACGAGCTCGAGCCCGTGCCGGCGCCCGAACCCGTGGTCGAGGTCCCGGCCGAACCGACTCCCGCGCCTGCGCCCACCCCCGCGCCCGCGCCCGTCGAGGTCGCGTCCGCTCCTGAAGCCCCCAAGGCGGAGGCCGAAGGCGTCGCCGAGCCGGCGTCCGCCGTCCGTCCTGAAGCCGCCGAAGCGCCCGTGAAGACGCAGGAGGCCGGCGGGGAGGAGAAGTCCGAAGAGCCCGCGCAGACCCCCGCGGCGAAGCCCGTCGAGGATGCGGGCGAGCCCGATCCGGCCGAGATGACCGCCGCCCTCGAGCGCGCCGTCGAGAAGGCCGCGGCCGA
>NZ_DAVZJY010000090.1:0-8940 GCF_052272535.1 Sutterella sp.
AACTAGTTTGACTGTAGTCAAGCCTTTTCGGGATCTGTCATCCCGGAGTTTGGGTTCCTGAAGACGAGAAAGCCCGGAGTGATCCGGGCTTTCTTCTTTTGAGCGGCCTGCTGAGGGTTACTTCGCGAGCGCCGCGCGGTAGGCGGCGAGCGCCTCGGGGTGGCAGGAGAGCACGCGCTCGAGGTGTCCGCGCAGATAACAGATGGCGAGGCCGTAGTTCGTCATTGGCACGTCCTGCGCCTTGGCGCGGCGCAACCGCATGAGCATGTGGCGGCGCGTCACCACGCAACCGCCGCACTGAATGAGCACGGCGTAAGGCCTGAGGTCGTCGGGGAAGTCCTTGCCGACCGCCACTTCGATCTCGAGCTTTCGGCCGGTCTTCTCACGCAACCAGCGCGGGATCTTGAGCCGGCCGATGTCGTCCTTCTGCGGGTGGTGGCTGCACGTCTCGCAGATGAGCACGCGGTCGCCGTCCTTGAGCCGAGCGAGGGCCGCGGTGCCCTCGGCGAGCGCGATGAGGTCGCTCTTGGCGTAGGCCATCTGCAGCGAGAACGTGGTGAGCGGAATCGATTCGGGTGTCTGGCGCACGACGTCGTCGATCGCCTGCGAGTCCGTCATCACGAAGGCGGGCGGGCGCTTCAGCTCCGCGATCGCCTCGGCGACGCGGTCCTGCTGCACGACGACGACCTTGGCGTGCGCGTCGAGGAGTTCGCGGATCGCCTGCACCTGTGGCAGGATGAGGCGTCCCTTCGGGGCGCCCGAGTCGATCGGCGTGACGAGCACCGCCGTGTCGTCGGCGTGCGCGAGGTCGCCCGCGAGCGGCCGGTCGGGCTCGGTGTCGTCCTCGACGAGCCGGATGATCGCTTCGCGCAGCGCGTCGATGCCGGTGCGATCGCGCGCGTCGGTGACGACGACAGGGATCCCGAGGGCTTTCACTTCGGCGAGCACGGCCTCCGAGGGCGGCGTGACGCCCGCCTTGTTGAGCACGAGCACGGCGGCCGTGCCGAGGCGGCGGGCCGTCGCGACGAGGTCGCGGTCGTCGGCTTCGAGCCCTGCGGCGGAGGCGATGATGAGCGCGACGTCCACCCATTCGAGCACGGTCTTGGAGCGCTCGACGCGCGCGGCGCCGAGTTCGCCCACGTCGTCCACGCCCGCCGTGTCGATGAAGACCACCGGGCCGATCGGCGCGAGCTCGCAGGCCTTCTCCACCGGATCGGTGGTGGTGCCCGGAACGTCCGAGACGATCGAGATGTGTTGGTTGGTGAGCGCGTTGGCGAGCGAGCTCTTGCCGGCGTTGCGCCGGCCGAAGAGGCCGATGTGGATTCTGAGTCCCTTGGGCGTGTCGAGCATGGTTGGGTTTCCTCCAAACGTCGCCGGGCGGATCTTGGCGTGCGTGTTTTTTGGATTGTTCCGGCGACGCACTTTAGAAAAAAGGCCGGATGCGTGCATCCGGCCTTCTTGACTTGGAGCAATCCTCCGCGGGGGATTACTTCTCGATGTTCGTGCGGATCACGTCGCGCTCGAACCAGACGGGCGCGTGGTGTTCAGCGGCTTCCACCGAGATGGTGCCCGGGCCGAGGCGCCAGATGCCCTTGAAGTGGGACATCGAGAGCAGCGCGAGCGGGATGTGGGCGCACACGACGAGGATCGAGATGATGATCGAGCCCCAGACGTGGAAGTAGAACGTCAGGAAGTAGACGAGCTTGCCGGTGACCGGCGCGCCGATCCAGAGGAGCCAGCCCGTCACGATGAGGGCGGCGATCATGCCCATGAAGAGCAGATACGAGGCCTTCTGGCCGCCGTTGTAGCGGCCCTGCGGCGGAACGGTCTCCGGCCCGAGGGGGATGCCGAAGAAGCGGCGGGGATAGTTGCCGAAGTTGAGGAACCAGCGCAGCGTGTTGCGGTCCCACTCCAGGCAGGCGCGCATGATGAGCGCGAAGCGGTCCGGAGCGATGACGATGAAGCCGAGCAGATTGAACGTGAACACGGCGCCGAGGATCAGGTGGGCGAGCATCGTCGCTTCGGCAGCCTCGTCGGAGGGGTTGCAGAAGTAGACGTACACGCCCGTGAAGAGCAGCGCGAACCAGGTGATCGCGTTCACGGAGTGGAAGACCTTGTCCGGCGCATGGAAGCGCAGGATGCGGTCGTTGGGGGCGGCGGCGGAGATATTAGACATGAGCAGCCTCCGTCATGGCGAGCATGGAGCGGGAGTAGTAGTGCGTATGGAGCAGTTCGTGCATCGTGTGATCCACGGGCTTGGCCTTCATGTCCTTGTAGACGGACATGACCACCTTGTTCTGGTGGGAGGCCGTGAGGCCCATCGCCTGGCAGAGCTTGTCGTCCTTGTAGAGGCCGGCCTGACGGGCGAGGATGATGGAGTTGCGGCGCGCGACCATGTCGCCGATGGCCCAGCCGCAGACGACGGCGGCGCCGACGCACAGGCCGCTCACCTTCAGAAAGCCGCGGCGGCCGAGGATCAGGGCGGCGGGGCGTTCTGCGTAGGAATAGTTTTCAGAGAGCATTTCTTCTCGAACCTCAGTCAGGAATTAGACGCGCAGGGGGAGCGGGGTGGTGGGCTTGAGCCAGGCCGTGCCGGTCGACTGGACCGGCTGGCCGCCGCCGTTGACGCAGCCGCCCGGGCAGTTCATCACTTCGATGAAGTGGTAGCGGTTCTTGTCGACGCGAACGCGGTTGAGGACTTCCTTGAGGCCCTGGTTGGCGCCGTTGACGACGCAGACGCGGACTTCAAAGATCTTGCCGCCGAGCGCCTTGACGGGCACCGGGATCGTCGCTTCGACGATGGCGTTGTTGTGGCCGCGGACGACTTCGATGTCGCCCTTTTCGAGCTCCTTGCCCGAAAGCGCGAAGTAGGCCGTGCGCAGCGCCGCCTCCATCACGCCGCCCGAGCAGCCGAAGATCGTGCCCGCGCCCGTGTAGACCTCAAGCGGAGCGCGCTCGCGGGTCTTGGGCATGGTGAGCGGATTGATGCCCTTGCGGCGGAAGAGCTCGGCGAGGTCGCGCGCCGTGAGGGACGCGTCGATGTCCTGGAAGGACGGGGTGTCGGCCGGGATCTCCTTGTTTGCGACGAGCCAGCGCCAGGCGGAGTTCATCTCGGGGCGGGAGGCCTCGAAAATCTTCGCCGTGCAGGGCGTGCAGGAGACGAAGTACACCTTGCGCGGATCGCACTTGAGGATGTACTTGGCGGCCCAGGTCTTGGCGAGGGTGCCGCCCATCTGCAGCGGGGACTTGGCCGTGGAGAGGTGCGGGAGCATATCGGCGGCGTACGTTTCGGCGTACTTCACCCAGCCCGGGCAGCAGGAGGTGAAGTGCGGGAACGGGTGCTTGCCCTGTTCGTCCACTTCCGGACCACGTTCGCCGAGGATCCAGTACTGGACCTTCTTCACGAACTCCGTGCCTTCCTCAATGATCGTCTGGTCGGCCGTCGAGTTGCAGTCGTACGTCACGAAGCCGGCGGCTTCGAGGGCGTTGACGAGCTGCTCGGTCGAGAGTTCGCCGGGGGCGCCGCCGAACTCCTCGCAGATCGACACGCGCACGGCCGGCGAGGGCTGGGCGACGACGATCTTGTCCTTGGCGTCGAGCACGCGCTCGACCTGGTCGACGAAGCTCATCTGCTCGATCGCGTTGAACGGGCAGGCGACGAGGCACTGGCCGCAGGAGAGACACGCGTCTTCAACGATCGAGTGCTTGGCGCCGAGACCGCCCTTGATGGCGTCGGTCGGGCAGAACTTGCGGCAGGTGTCACACCCGACGCAGTGATCCTTGTTGATGTGGATGATGCCGCGCAGTTCACCCTTGCGCAGATTGCCGTGGAAGGCGGGGTCGTTCTGGCCGTAGGCGTTTGCGCCCGGCAGGAACGTACGAACCGTGGTCGTCATGGATGCTTTCTCCGGAGAGGGAAAAGGCGCGGCCTCGGGGGACCCTTGAGGACCCGCCGATCGCGCGATTCTTCTTCTCGTTGCTTCTCCGATGCGTGACGGACAGCCGCTTCCGGCCGGGGGTGATGGGCCCTGCAGCTGCCAGGGTCGTCAAAACACTCGGAGGTGGTTTTATTTTGAGCCGGGTAAGTCCATTATTTAGGGTAAAAGGGAGGCCCGGCGAACGCCTGCATTCTATCGTGGAGAATCTTCCAAAGTCAGGATTGAAAGTACCTCTTGCGGGATAAATTAACCTACGTAGAACGTACTGTTTTCAAATGTTTCTGACAGTCGTTTAATGCAGATCAAATGCGTCCCGAGCCTATTGCGAAACATTCCTAATTGGGTGAATTCCCGAGAAAAACAGTCGGGTATTTTGCCGCGTCATGCACGAAGAAAAGGAGGGGCGCCCCAACGGGACGCCTCTCCTTCAAAGGGTGGAGTCGCGACTGCCGCCGGGACTACATGTCCGCTTCCTTCAGGGGCGCGCGCAGCTCCGCGCGCACGTGGTCCATGCCCGCGTAGAAGGCCTTCATCATCACGAGGCCGAGGAACTTGCCCGCGTCGGTGACCACGATCTTGTCGGGGTCGGAGGGATCGTCGGTGATGGCGCCCACGAGCCTGAGGCCGAGCATCTCCTTCATCAGGTAACGGTCGACGTTGACGCTGTGCACCTCGCGGAAGTACTTGCGCGAGAGGCGGTGCGAGAAGAGGCCGAGCATCAGGCGATACTGCATGATGGCGTGCTTGTCGAACTGGCGGCGGCGCTCGACGCCCGTGTTGCCAGCGGCGATGCGCTCGGCGTAGCGGCGCAGGCTGAAGGTGTTCACGTAGAGGCTGTCGTTGAGGAAGCTGAAGGCTCCCGAGCCCACGCCGAGGTACTCGTCGTAGTCCACGACGTACTCGTCGAACCCCTCGTCGTTCGTGCGGCCGAACGTCCAGCTCGTGAGCTGGCGGTAGCGGCTTCCGAGCGTGTCGAGGATGCAGCGGTACTGGTCGGCGAGCTCCTCGCCTTCGGCGGCGATCGTCGCGCGCACGCTCGAGCGCGTCTGCGAGGTCACCATCAGCGGGTAGGTGGTCGTCTGGCGCGGATTGAGCTTGGCGATCTTCTCCATGTCGTCGTGGATCACGTCGAGCGACTGTCCGCGGAAGCCGAACATCATGTCCACGTTGCAGGTGGGGAAGAGCTCCTGCGCGTACTGCAGACGCTCGAAGATCTGCTCGCCGGAGCCGAACTTCTCATAGCGGTCCGAGAGCTTGAGGATGTCGTCGTTGAAGCTCTGCACGCCGATCGACATGCGGTCCACGAGGCCCTGCAGGTTGCGGAACTGCGGCGTCATGATCACCTGCGGGTCCGTCTCGCAGGAGATCTCCTTGATCGAGGGGAAGAGCTTCTTGGCGTGCTCGAGCGTCTTGATCAGCTCGTCCTCGAGGATCGTCGTCGTGCCGCCGCCCACGTACATCGCCTGGAAGTCGTAGCCGAGCGCCTTGACGTACTCCATCTCGCGCCGGAGGTTCTTGAAGTACTCGCGCGCCTTCCACTCCTTGAAGAGGAAGCGGTGGAAGGTGCAGTAGGTGCACAGCGTGTGGCAGAAGGGCACGTGTGCGTAGAGGAGGTACTTGTGGCCGTCCTGCGGCGCGGGGGGATTCTTCAGAATCACCGGGTCGCAGTGCAGGTACCGCGTGGTGTAGTAGTTCATCACGCGGTCGGTGAATTTGATCGACCAGTCGGGCAGGAGCTTGCGCGGCTGCGGGACGTAGTGTTGAGCGTTCGGCATTGAAGTTGTGAAGGGAATGATCTGAGAAGGCCGATTCTAAGTGCAACGCCCCCGCCGGAACACCCTTCGGAAGGGGCATTCTGCAAGAAAAACGCCTCCGGCCGCATCGGGCGGGAGGCGCTTCTTCGGAGGGCGGCGGGGAGGTCAGCCGTGCGTGGCGTAGAGCTTGGTGATCTCGTCCTCGAACTTCTTCGAGAGCGGCCCGCGCTTGAGCTTGAGCGTGGGCGTGATGAGGCCGCTCTCGATCGTCCAGGGCTCGTTCGTGAGGAGCGCGGAACGCGGCAGGGCGTAGTTCGGGAAGTCCGACGCGGCCGCCTTGGCGCGTTTGAGCGCCGCGGTGCGCGCGGCGGGCGCGTTGAGGCTCTCGGGGTCCTTCGGATCGAGGCCGAGCGATTCGGCGAAGCGCGCCCATTCGTCGGGATTGACCACCGTGATGAGCGTGAGGTACGGACGGTTCTCGCCCACGACGTAGCACTGGTCGAAGAGCGGATCGGTCTCGATCGCCGACTCGAGGTCCGCCGGCGGGATCTTCTCGCCCGTCGAGGTGACGATGATTTCCTTGATGCGGCCCTTGATCTTGAGCATGCCTTCGGCGTTGAATTCGCCCACGTCGCCCGTGTGGAGCCATCCGTCCTTCGTGAAGGCGGCGGCGGTGTCCTCGGGACGGTGCCAGTAGCCCTTCATGATCGAGGGTCCTCGGATCTGGATCTCGTCGCCCTCGGCGAGGCGCACCTCGACGTTGCAGAAGGGGCGGCCCACCGTGTCGGGTTGGTTGAACTCGACGCTGTTGCCCGCGATGATCGGGCTCGCTTCGGTCATGCCGTAGCCCTGGATGATCGGCAGGCCGAGGCCGCAGAAGGCGCGGGCGACCTTGTGGTTGAGCGCGGCGCCGCCCGAGATGGCGATGCGCAGGCGACCGCCGAACTGCGAGAGCAGCATGTCGGCCATGCGGCGCACGAGCGTGACGCGGATGATGCCGTCGAGCCAGGAGCGCGGACTCTGCTCAAGGGGCATCTTGTTGCGGCGGCAGAAGTCGCGCCAGCCCACCTCGACCGCCCAGTCGAAGAGCTTGCGGGCGATGGGCTTGGACTTGCGCAGCTTGTCCTGCACGCGCGCGTAGATGCGCTCGTAGACGCGCGGCACCGAAATCACGACCGTCGGGCGGATGACCTTCAGGTCTTCGGCGAGCAGCAGGATCGAGCGGTTGTAGGCGATCACGCAGCCCGTGGCGAGCGCGAGGTAGTAGCCCGCGGTGCGCTCGAAGGTGTGCGAGAGCGGCAGGAACGAGAGGAACGTGTCGCCTTCGCGCGGCGAGACGTCCTCGAGGGTCGCCTTGACGTTGCTCACGACGTTGCGGTGCGTGAGCATCACGCCCTTCGGGCGGCCGGTCGTGCCGGAGGTGTAGACGATGCCGGCGAGATCGTCCTCGAGCGGCCCCGCGGGGAGGTCGCCCGTCCAGGACGAGCCTGCGGCGAGGAAGGATTCGAGCGCGTGGACGCGGAAGAGCCCCTCTTCGCGGTCTTCGGTCTCACCGGGGTCCGTGATGAGCACGTGGTGCAGGTCGGGCATGCGCACGCCCGTGGCGCGGATCTGCTGCCAGCGCGAAAGCTTGTTCGTGACGAGCGTGCAGGCCTGGCTGTCGATCGTGATGAAGGCGCTCGCACCCGGGGTGTCGATCGCGTGCAGCGGTACGGGAACGAGGCCGTTGGCGAGCGCGGCCTGGTCGGCGCAGACGTGGTCGCGGCCGTTGGGCATCAGGATCGCCACGCGGTCGCCCGGCTTGAGGCCGAGGGCGCAGTAGGCGCGGCGCCACTGTTCGACGTGGCGTCCGAGCTCGGCGTAGCTCCAGCTCTCCCACTTTGAGGAGGCGCGGTCAAACTGGCGCAGCGCTTCGTGGTCTCCCCACTTGCGGATGCTGTGGACGAGCAGTTCGGGTAGGGTGGTCAGCCCGTCGAGTTCACTAGATCGGCCCATTCTTTTCTTCTGCTCCTCTTCTTACTGCGGGAGCGGAGCGCCGCACGCGGGCCTCTCCGCCGCCAAGGCGAAAACTAAAGCTACTTCACGGGGCGCGCGGAAAGTACGGTCAAAATTCAGTGATTATCCTACCACCATTCCGAAAAGTGATATGATTGATTTCGGTTGGAGAAACAGCCGCTCCGTTCCGCAGCCGCGGACGCCGGCGCATCAGGAGAATTATTCATGAGCAAGTACGCTTCCGTGCTCGAGCTGGTCGGCAACACTCCGGTCGTCCGTCTGTCCCGTCTTTTTCCCAACAATGAAGTCTGGCTCAAGCTTGAACGCGCCAATCCGGGCGGGTCGGTGAAGGACCGCATTGCGCTGCAGATGGTGCTCGACGCGCAGGCGCGCGGCGACCTCAAGGCGGGCGGCACGATCATCGAACCCACGTCGGGCAACACCGGCGTCGGCCTCGCGATGGTGAGCGCCGTTCTCGGCTACCGCATGATCCTCGTGATGCCCGAGTCGATGAGCGTCGAGCGCCGTCTCCTCGCCCAGGCCTACGGCGCCGAGCTCGTGCTCACCCCGGGGCCCCTCGGCATGAAGGGCGCCGTGGACCGCGCGCTTGAACTCCAGAAGGAGATTCCGGGCGCCTGGGTCGCCGGTCAGTTTGAGAATCCGAGCAACCCCAAGGCGCACGAGCTGCGCACGGGCCCGGAAATCGTTGCCGACTTCCCCGAAGGCCTCGACGTCTTCGTCTCCGCCTTCGGCACGGGCGGCAACGTCTCGGGCATCTCGCACGTTCTCAAGAAGGCCTGGCCCACCGTGAAGACCTATGCGGTCGAGCCGAAGTCGAGCCCGCTGCTCACGGAAGGCAAGGCCGGTCCGCACCGCATTCAGGGCATCGGCGCGAACTTCGTGCCGAAGAACCTCGATCGCGCCGCGATCGACGAATTCCTCGACATCGCCGATGACGACGCCTTCAACTACGCGCAGCTCGCGGCCCGCAAGGAAGGTCTGCTCGTCGGCATCTCGACGGGCGCCGTGCTCGCCGCCGTCGCCGGTCTGCTGCCCAAGCTCCCGAAGAACGCGCGCATTCTCGCGCTCAACTTCGACACGGGTGAGCGCTACCTCTCCGTCAAGGGCTTCGTGAAGGAGGCCTGAGCGGCTCCGCGCCCCGGCGGACGCTGAACCCACAACGCAAGGCGGGCGGACGATTCCATGTCGTCCGCCCGCCTTGCGTTTGTGGGGATGTGAGCCGCGCATCTTGC
>NZ_DAVZJY010000091.1:0-8920 GCF_052272535.1 Sutterella sp.
GTCCGCCGCCATGGAAGCGGCGGATGCGGTGGAGGAGACGGTTTTATCGGAGGGTTCGGTCATGACGGGCGGACGCGTGAAAAGGGAGACGGGTACTCACGGATTCTAGGAGCCCGGGCGCCCGGAGAATTCTCCCGTGACGCCGCGATTCCGTCCTCACGCGAAAACACCGACGCCCGCGTCCGTTGCAGTCGCGAACAACCTTGAACAATTGTTCACGAACCTTCCATCAAAACGTGCGCTAATGTTTCAGTTAGAGGCGTCCCTGCGCTGCGCGTCCATTCGGGTGCGGGGCGGCCTCGGACGTTTTCCTCCCCAAACGCAAAGAAGACAAAAAGACTCGAAGAAGGAACTTCTCATGACGAAGAACGCCACTCTCGCCGCGGCCGTCGTCGCCGCGGCCGCGCTCGCCGGGTGTGCGAACGACGGCACCTACTACCGCGCCGACACGTACACCGCCGGTCAAGTCAACCGCGTGCAGGAAGTCAACACCGTCGAGATCATCGCCGTCAACGCCGCGCGCGTCGCGGTGCCGAACAGCTCCAACCGCGACACCGCGCAGATCGCGGGTGCGGTCTTGGGCGCCATCGCGGGCGTCGCGATCGGCAACCACAACAACCACACGACACATGCGCGCGTGATGGGCGGCCTCGCCGGCGGCGCCTTGGGCGGCCTCGCGGGCTCCGCGGTGGGCGGAGACGACACCACCTACACCGACGGCGTGCAGATCATCTTCCGCAGCGCCGGCGGCAAGGTCCTGCAGACTTCGCAGGTGGGCCAGCCCTGCGAATACAAGACCGGCACGGCCATTCTCGTCGCGCCCACGCCGAGCGAGGCGCGCATCCAGCCGAACAATCCCTACGGGTGCCCGCGCCGCTGACGCGCTCCTCACGAGACGAAAAAAATGAACACGCTTTTGAAATCCGTCGCCCTCACGGCGGCCGCGTCCGCCTTGCTCCTCGCAGCGGGTTGCACGACGCCACGCACCCAGACCTCGACCCTCCCGCCCGGGACGGTGAGCATGGATCCGTCGGTCTACCAAGCCAACCAACAGGCCGTGGACGCCGCCGCCCGCGCGATGCAGGACGAGGCGCGCGCCAAGGAGGCTGCGCGCCAGGCCGCTCAGGCCAAGGCCGCCGAAGCCAAGGCCCGCGCCCAGAAGGCCGCGTCGCAGCGCGCTGCGGCCGCCGCCAAGGCGAAGGCCGAGCGTCAGGCGAAGCTCGACGCCTATGAGGACCGCGTGCGCGAGCTCGAGCTCGAACTCAAGGAGCTCGACGTTCAGGCGCGCCGCGCCGAGGTCGAAGAAACGGTTTCGGACGCCAAGGCGCGCACCGAACTCTCGCGCGACAAGGCGCAGTTGGAGCTCGAGCGCATGCGCGCCGAGATCGAGGTCCTGAAGGCCCAGGGCGCAAAGTAGCCGCCCTCGGTCTTCGAAAAGAAGCCCGCCGTCCGGCAGTCCGGAGGACGGGCTTTTTCATGACCGCGGGGGCCGCATCGACCGGCCGCTAGAACTCAAACCGGTAGAGGAAGTCGATCGCCTGATCGACCCCGGAGGCGGCCTCGAGGTAGAGGCGCGGCAGGAGCCGGTAGCGCAGCGTCAGGGTGGCGAGCGAATCGAAGATTCCGATGCCGTACTTCACCTGGAGACCGGGGAGCACGTACGCGGTCACCACCACCTTCTGCGCGTCGCCCGTGCCGGTGGTGTCCACGCCCAAGCCTCTGAGCCCCACGGCGTCACCCACTTCGGAGAGGATGCCGCCGCCCTGGCTCGTGCCGAGGCCGATCAGCATGCTCGTCATCATGGAGGCGCTGCTGCCCTCTTGGCTCCCCAGCCCCTCGCCGCGCAGCAGATAGCTGAGCGCCTGCTCCTCGGAGAGCTGCGGCGTCGAGAAGAGCTTCACTTCCGGCGCCTCGGCCGTCCCGGTGACGCGGATGCCGGCCGTGACGCCGTCGGCGGTGTTCTCGGGGTTCCTCACCGCTTCGATGCGCAGCCCCGGATTGTTCATCGGCCCCGAGAAGAGGATCTGTCCGGTCTGGATCACGAGGTCCTGCCCGTAGGCGCGGAAGCGCCCGGCCGGGATGGTGATCTGGCCGAGGAGCCCCATGCGGCCCTTCGCGGCGATGAGCTTCACCTCCCCGTTGAGGCGCGCCTTGAGGCCGTAGGCGGCGATGTGGACGTCGTCGCCCAACACCACGTCGAGGTTGCTCTCGACGGGCAGCGACTCCGTGCGCACCGAGAGGGGCTGGAGGTTCGCGTCGAGGAGCACCTGATCGGAGGAGACGCCGACGCTCGAGGCGGGAAGCTCCTTCACCTCGATCATCGACTTCGGGATCTCCACGCGCCCCGTGAGGCGGATGAGGTCGGGCCGCGCTTCGGCTTCGGCGTGTCCCTTGAGGTCGAGATTGATCATGGGCGGCATCGCCACATGCAGTCCCTCGGTGGAGACCGCCGCCTTCGCGGTCCACTTCGCGAGGCTCTCCCAGGCAGCCTCGCCCGAAAGCGCGACCCGCTCGGTCTTGGTCCGCACTTCGCCCGAGAGGGTCGAACTCCGCCCGTTGAAGTCCACGAAGATGCTCGAGGGCTCCATGTCGAGCGGAATGAAGTCCGCATTCACGACGACGTTCTCGATCCCGAGGCGCCCGTAGAGCTCGGGCGCCGCCAGGGTTCCGCCGAACTTCAGGTCCGCGTTCACCGCTCCTTCGGCGCGCTCGCCGCGCGAGAGATAGGGCTGCACGAAGGCCGGGGTGAGGCCGTCGATGCGCACCGAGCCCGCGAGCCTGCGGCGCCCTGCAAGGTCCGAGACCGAGAGCTCCCCTGCGCTCGAGCCGTTCCCCGCAGGCTGCACCTCCCAGGCGAGCGCCAGGCGCCCGGCCGACAGGATCCCGTGGGCGCGGAGCTTCTCCAAGGTCACGGGAAAGCGCACGCCCTGAAAGCGCGTCGAATAGGTGAGGCCGTCGCCGTTGAGGTTGAGCTGCGCGTGGGGAAGCGCGCTCTTCGCGAGGTCCCACCTCGCCGTGGCGTCGCCCGTGAGCGCCCCGGTGAGGCGGTCGCTCTTCTTTCTGAGATAGGGCTGCAGCACGGAAAGATCAAAGCGCGTGAGCTTCAGGGCCGCCTCGCCGGCGCGCCCGAAAAGCGCATCCTTCGCGAGACACGCCTCGGCGTCGGCGTGCTCCCAGCAGTGGGCGCCCACCTTGAACTGCTCCGTCTCGGGATTCCAGGCGAGCGCCGCGCTCGGGCGCGTCGTCCAGACGCCCGCCGGAGTCGTGATCAACCCGCTCGTCAACCGCCCCGACCAAGCGAGCGTGCGGCGCAGAAATTCGCCCGAAAAGGCGAGCGAACCCGAAACCGGAGAGCCCTCCACCGAGAGCTTCACGTCGTGCTTCGCCTCCGTGCCCTTCAGGGAGGCGGAGACCGCATCGAATTGAACGCCCGAGGCGGAGAGCCCCTTGAGCGAGAGCGAGGCGCTTCCCGCCACCATGCCGTCGGCGAGCGACGCGGCGATGAAGCGGAGCTTTTCGGTGAAGGGGGCGTTCAGCGCGGGGACGGGCAGAGCGGGCGCGCCCTTCCCGCCGGCGGCAGGCGGCGGGGGCGGCGGAGCACTCGACTTTCCCGGCTGCGGCCCTTCGCGGCCGTCCTTGAAGGGTGAGTTTCTGAGGTCCACGAGAAGCCGAAGGGCCTTCAGGGCGAAGAGGTTCTCCCAGGCGAGCTCGTCGGCCCGGAGGTTCGCGAGCGCGATCGGGTGCGCGAGACTGCCGGCCAACTTCACCGTGCCCGAAGCGCTTCCCTTGAGTCCCGGAATCGTGTTGAGGAGCCCCGGCGCATTCACGGCGAGGTCGAGCGTGACACCGCGCAGGTGCTCGACCTCCCCCTTGAGGTCGAGCGTGTTGCGCCCGAGGACGAAGGCAAGCTTGGGCACCTTCCACGAGACGCCGTCCTCGCCCGAAAGCGCGAGGTCGAGCTTCACGGGCGCCTGTTGGATGGTGCCGTCCACTTTGGCCGAGGCCTCGTCGATGCGGAAGGTCCCGTCGGTGCGTACGATGCCGCGGCCCGAAAGCGCCGCGGTGAGCTTCAGGGGGAGCTTGCTCACCCAACGGCCCACGTCCACGCGGTCGACTTCGAGCGCCGTGCGCCAGACGAAGTGCTCGCTCCAGTCCGCGCGCCCCTCGAGCTTCATCGAGCCCAAGGGGGTCGTGAGCAGGCACTTCTCAACCCCCGCGCCCCGGAAGTTCCCCGACGCCGCGGCGTCGAGCACGCCCTCGAGCACCTTGCGTCCGAGAACCGGCGCGGAGGGCTCGATCTCCGGGCGCCCGGCGAGCGTGAAGCGCCAGTCGGCCGGAGACCCGGAGAAATGGAGCGCGAGGCCGCGCACGCGCACCCGCGTCGGCCCCGCCGCCGCTCCCTGAGCCGCCCCCGATGCGCCGCTCTCCGCCGCGGCCGCAGGCAGCGCGGGGAATTTGAGGAGCGCAGACTCGATCGCCGCTTCAAAGGGAAGCGCCGCCGAGGAGGGATCGGCCGAAAGCGAGACCGTGAGGTCGGCAGCGCCGGCGAGCTTGGCGGAAGTCGACATCCGCCCGCAGATCTCGCCCGAAGCCGTGAGGTCGAGCGTCGTTTCCGGCGCGTCGAACGTCACCCCCGCGAGCGCCCCCCAGGGAGCGGCGTCAAGCGCGGCATGGAGGTCGAGAGTGAACGGCCACTTTTCCTTCATGTCCACGACCGCCGTGAGCTTCACATCGCCCGCGGTGCTCTTGAGCGCAAGCGTGCGCAGATCAACGCGGCTGCCCTCGCCCAAGAGCGAGAGGTCGAGCGACTCCACGCCCAAGGGCGAGAACCCGGGGAGGTCCTGCGTGCCCGGAATGCGCCAGAAAGCCCAGTGACGGAATTCGACCGCGGGGGCGTCCACCGCAAAGGGCAGCCGCACCTCGGGGAGCGCCGGAGAGAGGGGCTTCGAGAAGAATGCCTCGAGGCGCCGCGCAAAGGCGTCGGCGCGGGGCGCGGCGGCGGGCGCCTCCTCCGCGGTGCCCGATTCGCTCGATTCGCCCGGCTTTTGCGCGGACTGCTCCGGGGCCTCGCCGGAAGGCGCTTCGGGCAAAGCTTCGGCGGGCTTTTGCGCGCGGGCCGCCTCGCGTGCGGCGTCCGTGCCGGGAAGCGGCGCGTCGGCCGCAAAGAATTCAGCGCTCCCGCCCAGGAAGGCGCTCTTCGTGAGCGTGAGCCGCGCGCCGTCAAAGCGCCCGCCGAGCGTCACCTCGCCCAACGTCGCGCGCAGCCCCGGCGCGCCGACCCAGCCGTCGCCCAAGGTGAGGCGGCCGAGCTCGAGGACGCCGCCCTCGAGCGACGCCGCGGCTTCGAGACCGCGGATGTAGCCCGAAAAGTCGTCCACCTCGAGGCCGGTGCGCACGACCTCCAGAGCGTCCACCGACACCTTCCAGGGAAGATGGAGGTCAAGCGGACCCGGGGCGGCCGTCTCCTGCGGTCCGGCCGGCGGGAGCTCCGCCGTGTTGACCTGCAGCTCGGCGCCGATGAGCGCGACACGCTGCAGGTGGAGGTGCTTCTCGAAGAGCCGCCGCCAGTCGAGGGAGAGCTCGAGGGCTTCGGCCTCCGCCTTCACGCCCGGGGACTCCCAGGCGAGGCCCGAAATGCGGAGGTTTTCAAGGTTCCCTTCGACGGCGGCGACGGTGAGGCCCGGCACCCAGCGGTCCGCGGCGCGCCCGAGGGCGGCGAGGCCCGAGGGCGTGGCGACGAGCCACAGGACGAGGCCGGCGAGAGAAATCAGCAGAAGAACGAACGCGGCGAAGACGCCGCAGAAGATGCGCGCGGGTCGGGTCATGATGCGTCAGAGTTCCGGACCGAGGCCGATGTAGAAGGCGAAGCCCGTGTGGTCGGGGTCACCCACGGGCCGGGCGACGTCGAGCTTAACGGGGCCGACGGGGGACTGCCAGCGGATGCCTACGCCCGCGCCCGTCTTGAAGGAGGTCGAGGTGAAGCGCTCGACCGCTTCGCCGGCGTCCACGAAGACCGCGGTCCACCAGCTGCCCTTCACGTTCCATTGGTATTCGAGGCTCGCGGTGAGGAGCCGCTCGGCGCCGCGCAGCTCCCCCGAGGCGTCTCTCGGCGAGATCGACTTGTAGTCGTAGCCGCGGATGCTGCGGTCGCCGCCCGCGAAGAAGCGCAGGTCCGGGGGCACGGCCTTGAAGTTCGTGCTCTGGATCCACCCGAAGGCGTAGCGGCCGATGAAGCGGTGCCGCGCCGCGGCCGTGCGGATGATCGCGCCCTGCGCGTAGAAGCTCCAGAAGTCGATGTCCGACCCCCATTCGGTGCGCGAGACGTCAAACGTGTAGCGCTGGGAGTCCCCCCAGGTCGGCATCGAGCCGCCGCGCGAGCGCGTGCGGTTGAAGGACACGCCCGGGTAGATCACCATCGTCGTCGCGTCGCTCTCACCCTGCGTGAAGCTGTCGAGCATCCAGCGCAGGTTCACCGCGCGCTGCCAGCCCGTCTCGAGGTTCCAGTAGCGCGAAGCGACGAGCGTTGTCTGCGAGGAGTCCGTGTCGTTGAGGCTCGTGCGCTTCCAGCCGCCCTGCACGAGGTAGTACTGCTCCAAGGGGCTTGCCGGGCGCGGCATCTTGTAGCTGAAGTCGAATTCCTGCTCTTTGGCCGACACGTTCGTCGAGAACGTGAGCGAGTGCCCGCGCCGGTTCACCCAGGGCTTGGTCCACTCGCCCTTGAAGCGCGGACCGACGTCGGTCGAATAACCCACGCCCGTCTCGACGATGTTGCCGCTCCGGGGCGTGACGCTCCCCACCATCGGGACCTCCATGTCGTCGTTGACCGCCCGGAAGTCGGGCGCGACCACGGCCGAATTGAACCAGCCCGTGTCGGCGAGGTTTTCGTTCAACTCCGCGAGGCTCTCCGACGCGTAGGGGTCGCCCGTGCGGAAGGGCACGAGGTTTTGGAGGATCCCCTCGTCGATCTGGGAGCCCGTGAAGCGCACCGGACCGAAGTGCCACCGGCGACCCGAATCGTATTCGAGCCGCCACCAGGCTTCATGCCGGCTCGTCGCAACCGCGAGCTCCGTCTTCGTGAAGCGCCCCTGGAAGTAGCCCTTCTTCATCGCGACGCGCTGCACGCGCTTTTTGAAGGCCTCGTATTCGCCGTGGTGAAGCACCCGCCCCTTTTCGGGAAGGTCCTTCAGAAGCGCACGGAAGTCCGGGTCCTCGGCCGCCTCGCCCTTGAGCACGAGGTCCGCTCCCGCGATCCGCACGGGCTCTCCCGGGTCAACGGTGAGGCTGAGAAGGCGCGGGCGCTTCGAGCCCGCCTCGGGCACGGGCCCCCAGGAGAAGGTGAGCTTCGGTTCGTAGTAGCCGAGGGCCTTGAGGCCGTCCCTCACGCCCGTACGCACGCCTGCGCGGTAGCGGCCGCGCACGGTGATCGAGTCGAGGCCGAGCGAGGCGAGCTGCGCCTCGACGTTCGAGCGCAGATCTCCTTCGAGTCCCTTGAGCTCGAGCGTGAAGTCCGCCGCGAGGGCGAACCCCGGCAGCACGCAGAGAAGAAGGAAAAGCGGCGAAAACGAGCGGGCGGACGGCACGGGAAGCGGATCCTGAAGGTCTGGCGGCCCGCGCGGGGCACTTCAATGGATGCCCTCCGATCCCTCCGAAGTCCTGTAGATCAGGCGTAAAGCAAGGGAGAGCGGGCAGCGCACGGGAGTTGGATGACTGCCGCCATTTTAGGGGGCGGCGGACCGCCGCCGCGCACCCCAGAAACAATTCGACGGTCTTTCGTCATGAATAACGAAGGGCCGTCGAACGCAGGGAATTCAAAGCGGATTCAGGCCGCCGCCCGGGCTCAGGGCCCGACGGGCGGCGGGAAGGCCCGCATCAGGCCTTGGGAGCGGCAACAGGCTTCACCGGGGCCTTCGCCGCGGCGGGCGCGGCGGCAGCGGGTTTCACTGTGGATTTTGCAGCGGGCTTCGCGGGAGCCTTCGTCGGCGCCTTCACCGGAGCGGCGGGCGCGGCCTTCGGCGCGGGCTTGGCAGCAGGCTTTTCAGCAGCCTTCTGAGCCGCCTTCGGGGCCGGCTTCGCAGCGGCCTTCGGAGCCTTTGCGGACTTCTCGGCCTTCAACGCCTTCTTGGGCGCCTCGGCCTTCTGCTCGGCCGGGTGCTCGGCCGCATACTTCTCGGCGATGAGCTTCATCCCGGTCTCAACAAGCGCCACCAGAGCGGCCTCGGGCTTGAGCCCGGTTTCTCCAAGCGCATCCGTCAGAGCGGCGAGCGTCTTCTTGTCGAGCTTCACCTCGGCCTTGATCTTGATGGTCGGCATGACTCCTTTCTCCTTCATTTGCGCCCTGTGGCGCGGAGCGCCGCCGGACGCGCGGCGCCGGAACGTTTTTCTTTCCGAAACGCCGAAGAGCCGGCCTCCGCACGGGACGAAAGCCGGCATGCATGGAGTCAATGTATCACGCCGCGCCCGAACCGCAGTCGAAACACCTTGAGAGGCTTCCTCGCGCCGCATCCTGCCGAGATGCATCGGGAGAGGCGCGCCGGAGACT
This sequence comes from Sutterella sp., assembly GCF_052272535.1. NCBI lineage: Bacteria > Pseudomonadati > Pseudomonadota > Betaproteobacteria > Burkholderiales > Sutterellaceae > Sutterella > Sutterella sp. The sequence continues at coordinate 8,540 of NZ_DAVZJY010000091.1, forward strand.
CAGAGCGGCGAGTCCTCCTTTTCAAGCAGCTGCGCCGGAACCGATTCCGGTTCCTTCCAGTGGTAGAGGTCACCGCAGCGAACGGCCTCCTCAAGGAATTCGCGCATCACATGAGAGAGCATCACGGAACGCTCGCGGGCAAGGGTGTCGAGCGCCGTCTTGAGCTCGTTGGGCACCCGGCAGCTCACGACGCAGCTCTTGTCCTTCGCACGCATCGGCCTGCCCAATGCGTCGGTTTTTCGGGAACAAACGGGGCTTTGTGCATACATGTGGGTAGGAGTCGCCTCGATGCGGGGCTGAACCCACTGATGCAGAAGGAATTTGCGCATCCTATGCCCTGCGAGCGAATCCTGCAACGTTGATTTCTCTGAGCTTATCCAC
>NZ_DAVZJY010000092.1:0-8898 GCF_052272535.1 Sutterella sp.
GAAAAGCCCGCCGCGGGAGCTTGTGTCCCGGGGCGGGCTTGTCCTTCAGGCGGCGGGAGGCCGCCCCGGCGGATGGAATCAGGCCTTCCTCTGCTTGTCGAGGCCGAGCTCCGACATGATCGTCGCCGAGATCTCCTCGATCGACTTCGTCGTGGAGTTGAGCCAGCGGATGCCTTCGCGCTGCATGAGCGATTCGGCGTCGTGGATCTCCTGCGTGCAGTTCTGCAGGCTCGCGTAGCGGCTTCCGGGGCGGCGCTCGTTGCGGATCTCCGAGAGGCGCTCGGGTGCGATGGAGAGGCCGAAGAGCTTGCTGCGCAGCGGAATGAGCGCGTCCGGGAGCGCGCCGCGGTCGAAGTCCTCGGGGATGAGCGGGTAGTTCGCGACCTTGATGCCGAACTGCATCGCCAGGAAGAGTGAGGTCGGGGTCTTGCCCGAGCGCGAGACGCCCACGAGGATCACGTCGGCCTCGTCGAGGCCGCGGTTGGTCTGACCGTCGTCGTGCTGCAGCGTGTAGTCGATTGCGGCGATGCGGCGCTGATACTTCTCGTCGTCGCGTATGCGGTGCGTCTGGCCGATGCGGTGCGCGCTCTTTATGCCGAGCTCGGTTTCGAGCGGCCCGACGAACTTGCGGAAGAGGTCGATGATGTGGCCCGAGACGAGCTCGTTGAAGTTGCGCATGATGTCCGGATCAACGAACGTCGTGAAGATGATCGGACGCAACCCGTCCTCCTTCTCGACGGCGTTGATGCGGCGCGCGGTGTCGATCGCCTTCTCCACGGTGTCCACGAACGGGATGCGGGTCTGGTGGTAGTGCAGATCGGGGAACTGCGTCATGATCGAGTGCGCGAGCGTCTCGGCGGTGATAGCGGTGCCGTCGCTCACGATGAAGACCTGACGGGTCTTCGCGGCCTTTTCGGTGTCAGTCATGGCTCTTCTGAGTGAAAGAGGTGGGGTTGAAGGCGTAAGAGCGCGGATTTTAAACCGTTTTTCGCTTCCGCCGTCCTCAAAGAGCGCTCGGCCTCCGGTGCGCGGGGCGCCGCTCCTAGCGCCTCATGGGGATAACCACATACGAGGGCCGCGCCGGAACGGTTAGAATGCGCGTGTTTTCAAGATCCCAGGCCCGCAGGGAAGCAGTGAAATGCGGGCGCAGTCAGAGGATAAAAATGGTACAGGGTCGCTACGTTTTCCCCTTCAGCCAACTTCGCATGACGGACGTTGACCGCGTCGGCGGCAAGAACGCTTCTCTCGGCGAGCTTCTGAGTCAGCTCACGAGCGCCGGCATCCGCGTGCCGGACGGCTTCGCCACGACCGCCGAAGCCTTCCGTCTTTTCCTGCGTGAAGGCGGACTTGAGGATCGCATCCACGAGCGGCTCAAGACGCTCAACGTGGACGACGTCAAGGCGCTCGCCGCCGCCGGCGCCGAGATTCGCGGTTGGATTGAAGAGGCTCCGTTCCCCGCCGAGCTCGAGAAGGAGATCCGCGAGTTCTATGAATGGCTGCGCGACGGCCGTGACATCTCCGTCGCCGTGCGTTCGTCCGCGACGGCCGAAGACCTGCCCGACGCCTCGTTCGCCGGCCAGCAGGAGACGGTTCTGAACGTCAACGGCATCGACGCCGTTCTGCATCACATGAAGGAGGTCTTCGCGTCGCTCTACAACGACCGCGCGATCTCCTACCGCGTCCACAAGGGCTTCACCCACGCCGAAGTGGCGCTTTCCGCCGGCGTGCAGCGCATGTGCCGCTCCGACAAGGGCGCCGCGGGCGTGATGTTCACGCTCGACACCGAGTCGGGCTTCGACCAGGTGGTCTTCATCACCGCCTCCTACGGCCTCGGCGAGACCGTGGTGCAGGGCGCGGTGAACCCCGACGAGTTCTACGTCTTCAAGCCCACGCTCGACGAAGGGAAGTTCCCGATCATCCGCAAGACCCTCGGCTCCAAGCTCATCCGCATGGAGTTTGAGACCGACGCCTCGACGGGTCGCACGGTGCGCACCGTGGACGTGGCTCCCGAGGACCGCCGCCGCTTCGCGATCACCGACGAAGACGTGATCGAGCTCGCCAAGTTCGCCCGCATCATCGAGAAGCACTACGGCCGCCCGATGGACATCGAATGGGGCAAGGACGGCACGGACGGCAAGATCTATATTCTGCAGGCCCGCCCCGAGACGGTGAAGTCGCAGCAGAAGAGCGCCGAAGTGCAGACGAAGTACTCGCTCGCGAGCAAGGGGCGCCTCCTCGCCCAGGGCCGCGCGATCGGCCAGAAGATCGGCCAGGGCGAAGTGCGCATCGTTCAGAGCGCCGCCGAAATGGACCGCGTTCAGGCGGGCGACGTCCTCGTCACGGACATGACCGACCCCAACTGGGAGCCGGTGATGAAGCGCGCGAGCGCGATCGTCACGAACCGCGGCGGGCGCACCTGCCACGCCGCGATCATCGCGCGTGAGCTCGGCATCCCGGCCGTCGTGGGTTGCGGCGACGCGACCGAGCGCCTCCTCGAGGGCGACAAGGTCACGGTCTCCTGCGCCGAAGGCGACACGGGCAACATCTACGAGGGCCTCCTCGAGATCCGCATCGAGGAAGTGGTCCGCGGCGCGCTCCCCGAGCTCCCCGTCAAGATCATGATGAACGTCGGCAACCCGCAGCTCGCGTTCGACTTCCAGTCGATCCCGAACAAGGGCGTCGGCCTCGCCCGCCTCGAGTTCGTGATCAACAACAACATCGGCATCCACCCGAAGGTGATCCTCGAGTACCCGAACGTTCCGGGCGAGCTGCGCGACGCCGTCGAGCGCCTCTCGGCGGGCTACCCGAGCCCGAAGGCCTTCTACGAGCGCAAGATCGCCGAAGGCGTCGCCACGATCGCCGCGGCCTTCTACCCGAAGAAGGTGATCGTCCGCCTCTCGGACTTCAAGAGCAACGAGTACCGCAAGCTCATCGGCGGCGTGAACTACGAGCCGGTTGAAGAGAACCCGATGCTCGGCTTCCGCGGCGCCTCGCGCTACATCGCCAACCAGTTCGCCGAGTGCTTCGCCATGGAGTGCCGCGCGATGAAGTTCGTGCGCGACGAGATGGGCCTCACCAACGTCGAGCTGATGATCCCGTTCGTGCGCACGGTCGATGAAGCCCGCCGCGTCACCGAGATCATGGAGTCGCACGGTCTGAAGCGCGGCGTGAACGGTCTGCGCCTCAACATGATGTGCGAGATCCCGAGCAACGCGCTCCTTGCGGACCAGTTCCTCGAGTACTTCGACGGCTTCTCGATCGGCTCCAACGACATGACGCAGCTCGCGCTCGGCCTCGACCGCGACTCCGGCCTCGTCGCCGCGACCTTCGACGAACGCAACGACGCCGTCAAGGCGCTGCTCTCGATGGCGATCCGCGCCTGCCGCGCCAAGGGCAAGTACGTCGGCATCTGCGGTCAGGGTCCCTCCGACCACGCCGACTTCGCCAAGTGGCTCATGGATGAGGGGATCGAGTCGATCTCGCTCAACCCCGACACGGTCGCCGACACCTGGCGCCGCCTCGCCTCGGGCCGCTGATCGAACCCGCTCCTGCGTGAGGGCTCCCCGCCCCCGCGCAGGCGTTGAGCTCTCGGCAGAGAAAGCCTCCCATCGTCCGCGAAACGGACGGCGGGAGGTTTTTTTCGTTCCCGGAGGGGCGGTTTGATTTTGTTTCATTTGCGCCGGTCGCCCTGCGTGTAAAGCCGCTGGGGAGTCGATGGGCTGCGTGCTAGACTCGAATGCGACATCCCCGAAGGGCCCGGTTTCCAATCGGCCCGGCCCCGTCTTCAGCAGAGAAGGAGCGCACGCGTGATTTCCATTTCGCCCACACTTGTCTGGTGCATTGCGGCGGCCGTCGTTCTCGCCGCGGAGCTCTTCCTCTCGACGGTGTATCTCCTCGCCGTGGTCTTTGGACTTCTCGTTGCGGCGATCTACGCCTGGATCGGCCTTGCCTTCACCTGGCAGCTCTTCGCCTGTGCGGCCGCCGTTTCGGCGGGCTGCCTCTTCGTGCTCGTCTTCCGGCGCATCCGGGCGGGCCGGCGCGATCCGGCCGAGCGCCTGCAGAACCTTGACGAAGGCAACTGCGTCAAGGTGGACGCCGTGGGCAGCGACGGCCTCGCGGTCGTCACCTATCGGGGCGCGACCTGGATCGCGCGGCCCGCGGACAGCCATCCCCTCACGGCCGGATGGTGGACGATCGCGCGCGTCGACGGCGCGCAGCTCGTCCTCGACCGGCGCGTCCGTCCGTAGCGCCGGCAAAGAATCCCTTTTTCCTTCACCTACGCCAAGAGGCTTGAACCATGGTCCTCGACTTCGCCGTCAGCGGCTTTCTCATCTTCACCGTCGTCCTGGTGGCGCTCGCCGTACTCTTCGCGAGCCAGGGCATCAAGGTGGTTCCGCAGCAGACCGCATGGGTAGTCGAGCGTCTCGGCAAGTTCCACGCCGTGCTCTCGCCCGGCCTCAACTTCATCATCCCGTTCGTGGACCGCGTCGCCTACCGCCACTCCCTCAAGGAGATTCCGCTCGACACGCCGAGCCAGGTGTGCATCACGCGCGACAACACGCAGCTCACCGTGGACGGCGTTCTCTTCTTCCAGGTGACCGACCCGCAGCGCGCGAGCTACGGCACCTCGAACTACATCATCGCGATCACGCAGCTCGCGCAGACGACGCTGCGCAGCGTGATCGGCAAGATGGAGCTCGACAAGACCTTCGAGGAGCGCGACCTCATCAACAAGTCCGTCGTCTCCTCGATCGACGAGGCGGCGCTCAACTGGGGCGTCAAGGTGCTCCGCTATGAGATCAAGGACCTCACGCCTCCGGCGGTGATCCTGCAGGCGATGCAGCAGCAGATCACGGCCGAGCGCGAGAAGCGCGCCGTCGTCGCCGCGTCTGAAGGCAAGAAGTTGGAGCAGATCAACCTCGCCACGGGCGCCCGCGAAGCCGCGATCGCGCAGTCCGAAGGCGAAAAACAGGCCGAGATCAACAAGGCCGAAGGTCAGGCGGCCGCCACCGTCGCGATCGCGAACGCCACGGCCGAGGCCCTGGAGCGCATCGCCCGCGCGACCCAGGCCGAAGGGGGCCTCACCGCCGTCAACCTCCAGGTCGCCGAAAAGTACGTCGCCGCCTTCAGCGAGCTCGCGAAGACCTCGAACACCTTGATCGTCCCGGGGAACATGGGCGACATGGCGACGATGATCTCGTCGGCGATGAAGATCGTCAACACCGCGAAGGACGCGCCCGCGGCCGCCGCGGCGCCCAAGCGCATCGGCTGACCGGCGCATTCAAAGCGACAGGCCTCCCCGGAGAGACTCCGGCGGAGGTCTTTTTGCGCCGTGCGATCAGACAAAAACGCCTCCGGCGGTCGAACCGCAGGAGGCGTTTTCGGGTCTTTAGGGCTTCATCCCGCCCGCGGTCTGCCGCAGGACATTCGACGTGGGGTCCCGGAAGGCGCGGAGCGGGGGAGCCGGAGCATCAGAAACGGAAGTCGCGCTCGCCGCCCTCGATGCGCTCGAGGCGCTTGACGCTCGCATTCCGGAACTTCACGTTCTTCACCTTCGGGAGCTCGAGCTGGATCACCTGCTCGCCCTCGACGCGGGTCTTCGCCGTGGCGTAGTCGCAGAGGTACTCCTTCATCGTGAGGATGGCGTTCGCCTGACAGTAGTCGGCGATGGCGCCGTTCTTCGCGAACTCCATGAAGCGGTCGCCCGTGCGGCCGGCGCGGTAGCACGCCGTGCAGAAGCTCGGCAGATACTGGTTCTCGAGGAGCCAACGGACGACTTCGTCGAGGGTGCGCCGGTCGTTCATCTCGAACTGCGCGGAGTTCTCGATGTCGCGGATGTCGCGGATCGTGTAGCCGCCCACCGACGTGCGCGAACCGCCCGAGAGCTGCGAGATGCCGAGCTTGAGGGCTTCGGCGCGGATGCGCGCGCTCTCGCGCGTGGACATGATCATGCCGGTGTAGGGAACGGCGAGGCGGATGAGCGCGACGATCTTGAGGAAGACGTCGTCCGGAACCGCATTGGAGAAGGTGTGCGGGTCGATGTCGTCCGCCGGGCAGATGCGCGGCACCGAGATCGTGTGGGGGCCGACGCCCCAGACGGCCTCGAGGTGCTCGGCGTGCATCAGCAGACCCACGAAGTCGTACTTGTAGAGCGTGAGGCCAAAGAGGACGCCGAGGCCCACGTCGTCGATGCCGCCCTCCATCGCGCGGTCGTGCGCTTCGGTGTGCCAGGCGTAGTCGGCCTTCGGTCCCTTCGGATGGAGCTTCTTGTACTCATCCGGGTGATAGGTCTCCTGGAAGAGCTGGTAGGTGCCGATTTCAGCTTCGTGGAGCTTGCGGTAGTTCTCGACCGTCGTGGCGGCGATGTTGACGTTGATGCGCCGGATCTTGCCGTTCTTGTGCTGGATCGAGTAGATCGTCTTGATCGACTCGAGGATGTACTCGATCGGGCTGTACTTCGGATGCTCGCCCGCCTCAAGAAGCAGACGCTTGTGGCCGAGGTCCTGCAGCGCGATCACCTCGTTGCGGATATCCTCCTGCGAGAGCTTCTTTCTCACGATGTTCTTGTTCTTCGCGTGGTACGGGCAGTAGGTGCACGTGTTCACGCAGTGGTTCGAGAGATAGAGGGGCGCGAAGAGCACGATGCGCGCGCCGTATATCTTCTCCTTCACCTCACGGGCGATGTGGAGGATCTGCTCGTTGCATTCCGGGATGTCGCAGAAGAGGAGCACGGCCGCTTCACGGTGCGTGAGGCCCTTGGCGGTCTTGGCCTTCTCAAGAAGCGACTCGATGAGCGGACGGTCGGACTTGTGCTCCTCGGCCCACTTCAGGGTGTCTTCGATTTCCGCACGGTTGATGAACTCGTCCGCGCGGCGGGATTTGGGATCGTACATACGGGTGAAAATTTTTCAGGCTTTCGCGCCGCAACCAGCGGGACGGGAGCTCCTGCGGGAGGCGGACGCGTGACGGGCGTCTTGAAGCGAGCGCCCAGAGCTTTGTCGAATGCCGTGATGATACGAGGACCTTCCCGAAGATTAAAGAGAAACGACTAATTCTTTAGCACCCGTTGGACGGAGGTCAAAACCGGAGCGGTTGTGAAGGCGGCTAAGCAAATTGAAGGCCGCAGCGGGCGGGCTCCCCGGGCCTTCATTCTTCACGGAGCTCGCGCATGCGGCCCAGGACGTCACGGGCGGTCGAGAGCGTGTAGAGGAACCCGCCGGCCGTGAAGAGCGCGAGCCCGAAGAGCGACGCCCCCGCGCCGATGACGGCGCCCACCGCCCCCGCCGCGATCGGGAAGGCGGCCTTGCCCGCGTTGATGAGCATGATGCGCAAGCCGATCGCCTCGCCGATGCGGTTGCCCGGCGCGAAGAGATAGACGAGGGACATCATGTTGGGCAGCGACGCCCCGAGTCCGAGCCCGAGCAGAAACGCGGCGCCCATGAGCGGGAGCGGCCGCTCGAAGAAGGGGAAGAGCGCGAAGGCGATGGTGGAGAGGAGCAGCGTCATCGCAATCATGTGCCACTCCTTCACGACCCGCAGCAGAAGCGGCATCGCGAAGCGCACGACGAAGGTCGCCGCGGCGAAGGCGCCGAGCACCCAGCCGATCTCCGATGGCTTGAGGCCCGCTCCGCTCGCGTAGACCGGGATCAAGAGGTTTCCGACTTCCCAGGCGACAGAAATCACCACGGAGGCGAGGAGCACGGCGCGCATCGGGCGGTCGCGCAGGAAGTCGAGCGCGCCGCCCTCCGTCTTCGCCGCCCCGCGGGCCGCACGCCGGCGCTTCGCGAGGACGTCGCGCATGAAGGGGGAGGCGACGAGCACGGCGAGGAGCGCCGGCGCCGTGATGCACCAGACGTAGACCGCCGAGAAGGAGACGTGCTCGATCACGTAGCCCGCGATCACGGGCGTGGCGAGGTTGTTCGTGGCCGTGACGAGCGAGAGCGCCGTGAAGGCGGTCTGCCGCCCGCCCGGCGGGCAGACGTCGCCCGTCATGCGCTGAGAGGTCGTGTTGACGAGCATGAAGGCGAAGCCCGCGGCGAGACATGCGGGAAAGAGCGCCGCAAAGGCGAAGAGCCCCGTGCCGCGCGGGATGACGAGTGCGGCCGCGCCCGCCGTGAAGGCGGCGAGAAGCGCCGCGTGCACTGGGGGCCTCGGGCCCGAGCGGTCGAGCCACCGGCCCGCCTCCACCGCGCAGAGGGCCGGCACGAGCGAGATGCACGCGAGCATCAGGCCCACTTCAAAGGAGGTGGCGCCGTGCGCGAGCGCGTCAAGGGTCGCGGTGAAGCGCAGTCCTACCGCGCAGGAATGAAGACCGAGCGGGAGGAGAAGAACCTTGATGAGCGGGAGCCAACGCATGAGCGGGGAGGTCGGTTGAAAAGAGAGGCCGGAAGCGGAAAGTCACAAGCCATAGTACTGCGCGGAGGAGGGTGGGGCGGCGTCGCCGAGCGCACTGCGCCTTCAGAGATTGGAGAGAAGTGGGGCGCAGTGTTTTGTTTTCGCAAAAGGGTTTTCCCGTACTCAGCATTTTTGTATGCCGCGGTGCGCAACGACGGCATTCGCTGAAAAGCCGCGCGGCGCCGATCTTCTCGCGTGACGCGCAGGAGCTACTGTTCGCCTTGATTATGGGGATCGCGGCGCCTGAATGATGCCGGCGTGGTACGGCGAAGTGAATGTGGACGAGCGTACTCCAACGACTGAAGCACCCTTCGGCCGACGGGGTGCGGCTGCGGCGGGCAGGGCTGACGCGTAGCAGGCTCTAATTGCTTGTTGTGCGCCAGCCCTAATTCTTTGTTTTTTACTAGGGAAAGCTTGCTTTATATCTTGATAAGTGCTAAAATATGAGGGTATCAAGAACCATGGGGCGATCATGAAAACCGTTCAGGAAGGCCAAACCATTTA
>NZ_DAVZJY010000093.1:0-8867 GCF_052272535.1 Sutterella sp.
GTGCGGGAAGGCCGCGCCCCGAATCCCCGTCGTCCCCGAAGGGGGATGCGCCGCTGAGTACGGAGACCGGACGCGGCCCGAACGCCCCCGTTGACGGGCGGCGCGACGCCCGGCGTCCCCCGACATCATCGTTTTGGAATTCAAAATGCAGGAACTTTCCGAACTCATCGAGTCCGCGCAGCGTGAATTCGCCCTCGCGCAGCAGGCCGCTGCGCTCGAGGACGCCAAGGCGCGCTACCTCGGCAAGACGGGCGCGCTCACCATGCTCATGAAGGAGCTGGGCAAGCTCGCCCCTGAGGAGCGCCGCGCCCGCGGTCAGGAGATCAACCGCGCCAAGCAGCAGGTCGAGCAGGCCCTCAACGCCCGCCGCGAAGCACTCGCCGCCGAAGCGCTCGCTGCGAAGCTCGCCGCCGAGTCGATCGACGTGACGCTCCCGGGGCGCGGCCGCTCCGAGGGCGGCATCCACCCGGTGATCCGCACCTGGATGCGCGTCGAGGAGATCTTCCGCTCGATCGGCTTCGACGTCGCCGACGGTCCCGAGATCGAGAGCGACTGGTTCAGCTTCACCGCGCTCAACAACCCGCCCAACCATCCCGCCCGCTCGATGCAGGACACGTTCTACGTGGACCGCAACGACGACGAGGGACGTCCGCTCCCGCTGCGTCCGCACACCTCGCCCATGCAGGTGCGCTACGCCCGCACGCATCAGCCGCCCATCAAGGTGATCGCCCCGGGGCGCACCTACCGCGTGGACAGCGACGCGACGCACTCGCCGATGTTCCATCAGGTCGAGGGCCTCTGGATCGACCGCGACATCAGCTTCACGGACCTCAAGGGCGTCTACAGCGACTTCCTGCGCTGCTTCTTCGAGACGAACGACCTCGTCGTGCGCTTCCGTCCGTCCTACTTCCCGTTCACCGAACCCTCCGTCGAAGTGGACATGATGTTCACGAGCGGCCCGAGGAAGGGCCGCTGGCTCGAGATTTCGGGCGCGGGCGAAGTGCACCCGAACGTCGTGCGCAACTACGGCCTCGATCCGGAGAAGCACATCGGCTTCGCCTTCGGCTCGGGCCTCGAGCGCCTCACGATGCTGCGCTACGGCATCGACGACCTGCGCCTCTTCTTTGAGGGCGACCTGCGCTTCCTCAAGCAGTTCAACTGACTTCCCGGCGGAGAGAACACAAAATGATTTTCACTGAAGAATGGCTGCGCCAGTACGTCAATCCGGCCCTCTCGACCGACGAGCTTGCCGACGCGCTGACGATGGCGGGCCTCGAGGTTGAGGAAGTCCGCACCGCCGCCCCCGCCTTCACGGGCGTCGTCGTGGGCGAAGTGCTCACCTGCCGCGACCATGAGAACTCCGACCACCTGCACGTGTGCGAAGTGAACGCGGGCACGGGCGAGACGCTGCAGATCGTCTGCGGCGCCCCGAACGTGCGCGCCGGCATCAAGGTTGCCTGCGCCACGATCGGCGCGGTGCTCCCGGGCGACTTCCGCATCAAGAAGAGCAAGCTGCGCGGTGTCGTGTCGATGGGCATGCTCTGCTCGCAGCGCGAGCTCGGCATTTCCGAAAACCACGACGGCATCTGGATCCTTCCGGACGAAGCGCCCATCGGCGCCGACATCCGTGAATACGCGCGTCTTGACGACGCCCGCATTGAATTGAAGCTCACGCCGAACCGTGGCGACGCGCTCTCCGTGGTGGGCGTCGCGCGCGACGTGCACGCGATCACGGGCGCGCCGCTCACGCTTGCGGCGATGACGCCGGTGCCCGCGACCTGCAGCTGCCGCCTGCCCGTCGAGATCGAAGCCCCCGACCTCTGCGGCCGCTTCTCCGGCCGCGTGATCCGCGGCCTCAACGCCCGTGCGAAGACGCCGGAATGGATGAAGTCGCGCCTTGAGCGCGCCGGCCAGCGCTCGATCTCCGCGCTCGTGGACATCTCGAACTACGTGATGCTCGAGCTCGGCCGCCCGACCCACTTCTACGACCTCAAGAAGCTCCCGGCCGACCGCCTCACCGTGCGCTGGGCGCGCGAGGGCGAGTCCGTCGAGCTCCTCAACGGCCAGACGGTCGCGCTCACGCCTTGGTACGGCGTGATCTGCGCGGGCGACGAGCCCGAATGCCTCGCGGGCATCATGGGCGGCGAGAAGACCTCGATCTCCGACGAGACGACCGACCTCTACATCGAGGCCGCGTTCTGGTTCCCGAAGGCGATCCAGGGCCGCTGCCGCAAGCTCAACTTCTCGACCGACGCGGCCTACCGCTATGAGCGCGGCGTGGACTTCGCGACGACGGTCGACCACCTCGAGTACATCACGCAGCTCGTGCTCGACATCTGCGGCACGCCTGAGACGAAGGTGGGCCCGGTCGACGACGTGAAGGCGAACCTCCCGGTGCGCGCCCCCGTGCGCATGCGCGTGGACCGCTGCCGCAAGGTGGTCGGCGTCGACATTCCGCTCGAATCCATGGAGGAGAGCTTCAAGCGCCTCGGCTTCGAATACACGCTCGCCGACGGCGTCTTCACGGTGACGCCCCCGTCCTTCCGCTTCGACATCGAGATCGAGGAGGACCTGATCGAGGAGGTCGCGCGCCTCTACGGCCTCGAGAAGCTCCCCGACCGTCCGCCGCTCGCGCGCAGCGCGATGAAGACGCAGCGCGAGGAGCGCCGCGGCGCGCATGATCTGCGCCGCGAGATGGCCAAGCTCGGCTACCAGGAGCTCATCAACTTCTCCTTCGTCCCCGAAGAGTGGGAGCTCGCCTACGCCGCCAACGAGAAGCCGATCCGCCTTCTCAATCCGATCGCCTCGCAGCTCTCCGTGATGCGCACGCAGCTCATCGGCGGCCTCGTGGACATCCTCAAGTACAACCTCAACCGCCGCGCCGAACGCGTGCGCATCTTTGAGCTCGGCCGCGTCTTCTTCCCCGACGCCGCGGTCGAAGAGGGTCCCTGGACGGTGAAGGGCGTGCGCCAGCCGCAGCACGTCGCCGGCCTCGCCTACGGCACCGCCGACGACGTGCAGTGGGGCGAAGCCGCCCGCCGCGTGGACTTCTTTGACGTCAAGGGCGACGTTGAGCGTCTGATCCGCCCGCTCAAGGTCCGCTTCGTGAAGGAATCCTTCCCGGCGCTCCATCCGGGCCGCTCCGCGGGGATCTACCTCGGCGACCGCCGCATCGGCTTCATCGGCGAACTTCATCCGCGCGTGCAGCAGCAGTTTGAGCTTCCACACGCTCCGGTGGTGTTCGAGCTCGAAGTTGAGCCCCTCACGCAGCTGCCGCTGCCCAGCTACGTCCCGGTGAGCAAGTTCCAGCCCGTGACGCGCGACCTCGCGGTCGTGGTCCCCGCCGACCTGGAAGTGCAGGTGCTCTTCGACGCCGTCGCCGAGGCGAAGAAGAAGGATCTGCGCCTCGCGCCCCTCGCCGACTTCCGCCTCTTCGACCTCTATCGCCCGAAGGAGGGCGACGGGGCGGGCGAGAAGTCCCTCGCCTTCGCGATCGAGCTCGCCTCGCGCACCGAGGAGCCGCTCGGCGAAGAGCAGACCGAGGGCGCGATGCGCGCGATCCTCGACGTGCTCGAAGTGGCGGGCGCGCGTCTGCGCGCCTGAGGCCGGGCCCTCTCCTAAGGCTCCTCTGTGCCGCCCGCCCAAACCGCGGGCGGCCCAGAGGCGACAGAAAACGATTTCACAGCGTCAGCGAATTACTGAAGAACATGACTGATCAGGATGACATTCCTCAGGACTACCTTCCCCAGGACGTCCGCACCCTCAACAAGGCGAGCATCGCCGAGGCTCTTCTCGAGCAGATTCCCGATCTCGACCGGCCTCACGCCAAACTCATCGTCGAGAGCTTCTTCGAACTCATCATCGAACACCTCGAAAAGGGCGACACGGTGAAGATCCCCGGTCTCGGCAACTTCTCCGTGCGCGACAAGGTCGCGCGCCCCGGGCGCAATCTGAAGACCGGCGAAACGGTGACGATCACCGAGCGCCGCGTCGTCACCTTCCATCCGTCCGGAACGCTCAACGCCCGCGTCACGAAGAACCTGCTGCCGCCGGAGCTGCGCGCGCAGACCCGCCGCTACACCGTTGTGGACGACGAAGACTAAAAACTTGGAGCCACCCTCTTGCTTTTTTCGAGAAAGTCGGGTAAGATTCCAAGTCTGTTCGGGGCGTAGCGCAGCCTGGTAGCGCACTTGCATGGGGTGCAAGGGGTCGCGAGTTCGAATCCCGCCGCCCCGACCAAAATTCCAGGAGGAGGTCTGTTCGCAGACCTCCTTTTTTATTGTCTGTATCTCGCGGAAAGGCGTATTTATTGGCCTCCCACGTGTTTAGGTAGCGTGTCACTGTCTACAGTGATCCCTTTGGCTGTGTCTGTAGCTCATGGCGAAAGGTAGACTCTATGGTAGGAAAAAAACGGAGGGTTCCGTAAAACCGCCGTTTTTCTTCGGAACTTTTTCCTACCATAGACCGCCTGGCCCAATGTTGGCGGGGCGTGGAGGTGTCTCAATGCGCATTGCCGCTACCATGACGGAGAAGCGTCTCCGCAGTCTCACGAAATCGACCGCATGCGGTGTCGTCCCTGGTTTTTGGGTGAGTGTTAAAAAACTCAAGGACGGTTCCTACCGAAAGTACTTCGTACTGCGTGAGAGGACGATCGGTCGCTTTTTCACCTTGGGCGCCTACCCTGAACTTAGCCTCGCGGAGGCCTTTAAAAAGGCTGCTGTGTGGAAAGACAAGATTGCCCAGGGGGTTGACCTAGCCGAAGAGGAAAAAGCGCTCAAAATGGCTCTTCGCCGGGAAAAGCCGTCGGCGGATGTTTTGACCTTTGAGACTCTGATTCGGAAGTGGATCGACTTTAACGAAAAGCGCGGGCGATGGAACAACGCTCATAAGACCAAAACGGAAGTCTGGGATGGTTTCTTTAAGAACCATATTCCGGAAGATCTTCGCCGGTGTCCGGTGACAGCTTTGAAGGCGGAAATGTTTGCGGCCGCACTGGGCGAGAAGTGGCGCACCATGATCGACACTCCGGAAAGAATTCTGTCGGACGCGCGTCAGGCTATTGACTGGGCTATCCGTGGAGGAAAGGTGCCGCCGATGATCAACCCTTGCCAGGTGAAAGATGGGTGCCTGGGGGATTTGCTGCCACTGCAGCGGGCGGAAGGTGGGCACGAACCGGCCTTGCCGGTGAAGCGGATGCCGCTTTTCTTCAAGGCGCTGATGGAGTTGGTTCCGGTAAGTCAAACGGCCCGGTGCCTGGCCTTTGCTATCTTGACGTCGGCCCGCAATACGACGGCCCGTGAGGCTGTGTGGAGCGAAATCCAGGTCGATGAAGAGGGGAACTGGCTGCATGTCATTCCGCGAGAACGCATGAAGGTGAAGTCGGAAAAGATTTCTTTCGACCGGAAGACGCCGCTCTGCCCGCAGGCGGTGGCATTGCTGAAGTCAGCTCCGCGCCTCTTTGACGATGACAGTGATGAGTACATCTTCCCTAACATCAACAAAGGGCATACGTCGCCTTTTACGCGTGATGCAGTGCGGGCTCTCATTAAACGGATGCACGACAAACAGAAGAAAATCGACGGCATCGGTTGGGTTGATCCAGACCAGTTGCATGCCAAAACGAAGTTGCCTCGTATTGTGACTCTGCACGGCTGCGCTCGTGCGACGTTCAATACCTGGGCGAAGGATGCGCGAGGGTATGGACATAAGGCGTTTTCGCGCGACCTACGTGAGAGCTGCCTGGATCATCGTAACGAAAGCTACCAGTGTGCCTATGACCGCGAACAGGCTCTGGGGGATATGCGCGAGGTGTATGACGCTTGGGGGAAATTTTGTTGTTCTATGATGGAATTCCCCTGTTGATAAAAGTAACTGTTGTTGTTATTCTCAGCCTCGATACTGACGGGTTTCACAGCGCGGTTGTAAATTTTGTATTTGTTGTCACTTTTCCTTTGAGGTGCTTATGTCTGGCAAGAAAGTTACTCTCAGGGCTTTTAAGATTAAACCTACTTCTGATTTGTTCACTGAAGAAAAGCCAGCTGATGCCTTATTGGCGAAGTTGAGGGAGTCTAAAACAGCAGAAGAGCGGCGCTTAACATTAAACGACAGAAGTAATACCAAAGAGCAAGACTTGATTGCTAATTTCCAAGAGGGCGAAGCGATCAAGGGGAGCGTTCATTGCTTGATGATGCGTCTTGCTGTAGGTAGCGCTGGCAAACAAGTTTCTAAAGAATTATTAAAGAAGGACTCCTTCAATTTGGAGGATATTAGTGTCGGGGATATGGAAAACAGCGGTACCGAGGCTCAGTATCAGGGGCACTACTACTTCTGTATGACGAATGAGTATTTGGTTACAAGTCTTCCGATCAATAAAACTATAGCTGGACTTCAGGCATATTTGAATTGGTATTTGAAGAAACTTTATGAAATAACGCCTTTGATTGATACGCAGGTTGTATCAAAGTTGTCAGAGATAACCTCTATTGAGTTTCAAGATGGTCGTCTTTTTGAAGGTAGCTTGCACAAGGAAGAAAAACGCACGGTTTTGGCGGTAGCGACAGAGTATGTAAAAGGGCTGTTTCAAGATGCTCAAACTGTTAATGACACGATTTTGACCAAACACATATCTGCGACGCTGAAGATTTCAGTCAAAAAACCGCGTGCCTCAGAGGCGGATGAAGTACAGCAAACGTTTGGAGCATTGATAAAGCCAATTGCAGATCTTGACAATGTAATTATTCATACAAAAGACAACGGGAAGATCGCAAAAGGTGACCAAATACTCCTAAAGAAAATTGTTCAGGTTGAACAATTAGAAGGTGGGTTGTTGAATGAACCTGAACTCAGGCAGGCTATGGAACTTTTTCTCCAGGAAATCGCAAAATGCGAGTCAGCTACAAAAGAATAGCGATAGTTTTGATTGTATCGGCCATAGTAACAGCAGTGGCGCTCTGGCAGTCCGATAGAGTCACGATTCCTTCAGATTACATGGGGATGTTGTATACGGTGGTGAGTGTAGTGTTTTCCGTATGCATGGGGGTGGCCTGTTCGCTTAATTTAAGTCGAGTGAAAAACAATGATTTTTATCGCGCTATAAAAAATAGTAGCCTAATCGTTCGTGACACGAGCATCTGCTTTTTTGTGGCTGATACTGTTTTTTGGTTGGTTTCGACAGTTGCTAACCAATATTGGTTAATTCTTTTTTCGTATTCGTTTAATCTATTAACTCTTTTGTACTTTGTAATAAATTTCAAAGTAATACAAGATTTGAACTATGAGATAGAAGACCGTTCTCGTGGTCATTAATCAGATGCCCCGCCTCTCGGCGGGGTTTCCTTTTCTTACGTTGTAGCTGCCACAGGTTCATGCTGTAGCTGGTTTACGTAGTTCTCCAGATCCTTCATCTTCCAGCGCGCGTTTCTTGGGTTGAAATAAAACGGTTTGGGAAAGTCAGGGTTAGTCTTCGCGAGCTTCCATACCGTACTGACGCCGATACTGAGCTTTCTGGCTACGGCCTGGACGTCGATCATCAAAACCCCGAGGGGCGGCTGATTCTTCTTTGTGCGTTCACGCATGATTTTCTCCTTAAGCATTCCACCGCTTGCCGCCTAAGCGGCGCAGTGTCTTTTCAACTCGTTTCCGGCTCACGGTCGTTCGGCCGTGCCCGGTCTTAATAATTTCCTTCATCGTCCGGAATCGCTGCAGCATAAGCAGCGGCCGTTCCTCAAACGCCTTATGAACGCGTCCGGCGGCGAGTTCCATGGCGTCCCGGATGGCGTCCAACTCTGCCGCACGACAGACAAACCGTTTGCCGCCGAAGTGAACAAAGCCGTTGTCCGTCACCGACTGTAGCGCATCACCGCCGGCGTTGAGAATGACGCGTTGCTCGATCGTGTACTCGTTCTGCAGCAAAAGATCGGTGATGGCGAGGTTAATGACGTCGCGCATGCAGCGAAGGTGATTCAGCGTCGCGCACCCTTGCGGCAGAGCCCCCTCCGTGACGAGTTCGTAATCCGTCGTCATGGAGTGAATCTGGTCGATCTTCTCTTGAGTAACGACGGGCGGCTGTGCGTGCTCCTCTTTGCGGTACCGCTTCCGCGGTTTCTGACTCTTCGGCATTTCAGATCCCCCAGCGAATGACTTCAGTGATGATCTTGCCGATGGCGTAGGCAGCGCTCACGGCCAGGGCAGCAAAACCGATTACGCCGATGATGAAGAACCAGTCGATTTCGTTTAATTTCTTCATCGGAGATCTCCCGTGTAGGGCTTGGGAAGAAGTCCCCAGGCGATGACTTGGACGTCTTTTTCGACTCCGAAAAAGCAGCCATTGCTGCTGGAGCAGAGGGTGCGGTAGGTGAACGGCGACGCGGCATTGGGCGTTGCGAGTTTGACTAGGTAGCGCCCTGGCGATTTGGGTTTTTCTTCGTCGTACCGGATAAGGTGCGCTGTTGTGCGTGGCGCCCAGGCGAGAATGAGTGTGTCGTGGTAGCGTCGGTAAAAGAAACGACCACGCCTTGTACTAAAAGGCAAGATGTGGGTGACGGGATCTGAGCCTTCAGCAGCGATCGTGACGAAGTAGTCGCCGGCTTCCGTGGGGCGGGTGGTAGGGTAGGGCTGCCAGGTGATTTTGGGGTTAGTGGGTTTCATGTGTTCCTGATCCAGATTCCCGTTTGATGAGCGTTTGCAAAGCTTTGATGAGTTGGCGAACTTCAAGATTGCGCCTTCGCCAAAAGCAACAAGTCGGTAGCTGCCGCCGGACTTGAGTTGATATTCGGTCAATTCGTGTTCTCCTTCGTTTTCGTTGCGTTCGACTGAGGGAGTCCGACAAGGTGTGTCGTGAGATACTCCGTCTTCCGTGACGGAGTTCC
>NZ_DAVZJY010000094.1:0-8829 GCF_052272535.1 Sutterella sp.
GCCGGGCTTGGGCGCCTCCCGCCGGCACTTCGGGAGGGCGAGCGGGCAGCGGGGCGCAAAGGCGCAGCCCGCCGTCGGCCGCGTCAGGTCGGGAACAGCGCCTTCGATGGGCGTGAGGCGCGCCCCGGCCCCGTGCGGGAGCGCGTCGAGGAGCGCCCGGGCGTAGGGGTGCGCGGGCGCGCGCAAGAACTCCGCCGTGGGGGCCGATTCGACGATCGAGCCCGCATACATGAGAGCGACGCGGTCGGCCATGCCCGGGAGGAGCGCGAGGTCGTGCGTGATGAGAAGCAGCGTGAGGCCGCGCTCGCGCTTGAGTTCCTTGAGGAGTTCGAGCACCTGCGCCTGCACCGTGACGTCGAGCGCCGTCGTGGGTTCGTCGGCCACCACCACTTCGGGTTCGGCCGCGAGCGCCATCGCGATCATCGCGCGCTGCTTGAGGCCACCGGAGAGTTCGTGCGGATAGGCGCAAAAGCGCGCCTCGGGTTCGGGCACTCCCGTGCGCGCGAGCCACTCGAGGGCCAGCCTGCGCGCCTCGGCCCCCGATACCGCGCGGTGCGTGCGGATCATCTCGACGATCTGCTCGCCCACGGTGAGGACGGGATTGAAGGCCGTGGCGGGCTCCTGGAAGATCACCGCGATTCCGGCGCCGCGCACGGCGCGCATGTCGGATTCGGTGAGCGAGAGGAGCTCGCGGCCGTTCAGCCGCACCTCGCCCGACGCGACGCGGGCGTCTTCGGGCAGCAGCCGCATCAGCGCCATCGCGGTCATGCTCTTGCCGCACCCGGATTCGCCGACGAGGGCGAGCGCTTCGCCGCGCCTGAGGTCGAACGAAACCCCGCGCACGGGCGTGAGGACGCCGCCCTCGAGCGGGAGCTCGATCGTGAGGCTCTCGACCGAGAGGACCGGTTCTGCGGCTGCGGATGCGTTCATAGCCCCTCCTTCGGCTTCTCCTTTGCCGGAGCGGGCGCGAGGACGGCGCGCCGCGCCGCGCGCGGATCAAAGGCGTCGCGCACGGCCGAGGCGAAGAGGTTCGCCGAGAGCACGATCGCCACGAGGAAGACGAAGCTCGCGGCGAGGTTCCACCAGACCATCGGGGAGCGCGAGAGTTCGCTGCGCGCCG
Source organism: Sutterella sp. (assembly GCF_052272535.1). Taxonomy (NCBI): domain Bacteria; kingdom Pseudomonadati; phylum Pseudomonadota; class Betaproteobacteria; order Burkholderiales; family Sutterellaceae; genus Sutterella; species Sutterella sp. The sequence continues at coordinate 1,121 of NZ_DAVZJY010000094.1, forward strand.
CGTTGATCATCGTCCCGAAGGAGTGCATCGCCGGGTCCACGCCGACGCCCACGTAGGAGAGCACCGCCTCATAGAGCACGATTCCGGAGAAGTCGAGCACGGTGACGATGAGCACGACGTGCAGAACGTTCGGGAGCACGTGCCGGCGCATGATCGTGAAGGGCTTGACGCCGAGGGCCTTGGCGGCCGTGACGAAGTCGAGGGTCGAGAGCTTCATCGTCTCGGCGCGCAGCAGGCGCGCCAAGGTCGCCCAGCCGGTCATGCCGATGATGAGCGCGAGGAGCATGAGCCGCAGGTCGGCGCGCTCGAGGCTCGTCTGGTACCACTCGGGATTCTTGTCGAGAAAGACCTGCACCATCAGCACCGAGGCGGCGATGAGGAGCACGCTCGGGATCGAGGAGATCGTCGTGTAGACGTACTGGATCACGTCGTCCACCCAGCCGCGGAAGTACCCCGCGGCGATGCCGAGCGTGAGTGCGAAGGGCAGCGTCGCGAGGGTCGCGAGCGTGCCGATCACGACCGCGGTGCGGATGCTCTTCACCGCCTCATAGAGGACGTCGTTGCCGACGGCGTCCGTTCCCATCACGTGCCAATTGGGCCAGACGAGCGCAAGCCACACGCCCGCGAGCCAGAAGAGCGTGAGGACGATGAGTGCCGGCCGGAAGGGATAGCCCCCGTCGCGGTTGCTCATCTCCTTGAGGGACTCGAGAAAGGTGACGTTGCGGCGCCTTGCGCGCGCGAGCGCGATGAAGATCCACGTGAGGAAGGCCGTGACGCCGCCGAGAATGCATGCGAGGAGCGTGAGGCGCGCGATCTCGACCGCCCGCAGGCGCCAGGGCGGCAGCTTCCCCGCGTGCTGGAGCGGCTGGTAGTCGCGCACGGCGACGCCGTCCTTCACGACCGTCGTGCGGTCGAATTCCGTCCTTGCAAAGGGCCGCGAATAGCTCCGCTCGTCCCCGGCGGCCTTGAGGCCGTCAAGAAGAACCGCATCGAGCAGCGACGTCACCTCGGCCGAATAGGCCGCGGGCGCTCCGGCGGGCGCGTCCGGCACGGGCGGGAGCTCCGCGCGCCAGTGGACCGAGTCGAGGAGCGCCGTGAAGAGGAAGACGGCGAGAACGGCCGCCGAGGCGGTGGCCGCCGGACGCGCGAAGACGAGCCGCCAGCGGCGCGCGAGCTCGGGCGTGCGACGCACGTGGCGCACCGCGAGGGCGAGGAGTACGAGCAGCCCCCAGGCGACGATGTCGGTGGGGAGGATGACGGGAAGCATGGGTCGGATTCTGAACGGGTGTCGGGTTCTTCTGGGAAGAGTCTTCAGCCGAGGCGGATTCTGGGATCGGCCCAGGCGTAGACCAGGTCCGTGAGGATAAGGCCTGCGATGTAGGCGAGCGTGCCCAAAAAGACCATCGTGCGCACGATCGAGAAGTCCTGCGCGCCGAGGGCGTCGAGCGTATAGCTCCCGAGCCCCGGGATGCCGAAGAAGTTCTCCATGATGAGGCTTCCCATGAAGAGCATCGGAATCACCGCGACGGAGGAGGTGATGATCGGCAGGAGCGCGTTGCGCAGCACGTGGCGCCGCAGCACCTCGCCCTCGGTGAGGCCCTTGGCGCGGGCGGTGCGCACGTAGTCGCGGCTCATCTCCTCGAGGAACATCGCGCGGTAGAGGAGCGTGTCGCTCCCCAGGCGCGAGAAGACCGCGATCGCGACGGGAAGCGCGAGGAAGGCGACAATGCCGGGGCCGTCGGTCCACCCCGAGACGGGGGCGAGGCGCATCACCTTCGAGAAGAGCCACTGCCCGACGATGATGTAGAAGAGCCCGGAGATCGACATCAGAAGCACCGAAAAGCCAACCGCCGCCGCCTCGACCTTCGTGCGTCGGAAGAAGACCACGAAGAGCGACCACGCGGTCATCACGATGAGGCCGAGGAGGAAGGTCGGCGCGGCGAGCGCGAGCGAGGGGCCCATGCGGGTGCGGATTTCGTAGCCGATGTCGCGCCCGGCGTCGCTGCGGCCGAAGTCGAGCATCAGGAGCGGCACGCTCTTTGTGAAGAAGATCGTGTCGGTCACCTTGGCGAGCCCTTCGGCCGCGTCGTTCACGAAGAGCGGCTTGTCGAGGCCCTTCGCGGCCTTCCAGGCCTCGAGCGCCTCGGCCGTGACGCGCCGGCCGCCGAGGTTGAGCCGCGCCATGTCGTCGGGCGTGTTGACGGCGAAGAAGAGCACGAACGTGAGGAGGTTCACGCCGAGGAGAATGAGGACGCCGTAGACGATGCGGCGCAGAAGGTACTGGATCATCGGCGAACCTCCTTCGAATCGACGGCGGGCCGCAGACGCCTTTCGTCTCGGCGCACCATGAGGCGCGCCGCCCCGGCGGCGGCGAGCAGCAGCCCGAAGACGAGGAGCCCGAGGGGCCAGAGGACCGGCCGGTTCCATTCGCGGATCCGGGCGAGGCGCTCCGCGGCGTCCACCTTCATGTACTGCAGGCTGTTCTGCACCATGCCCGAGGGCTTGGCGTTGCCGACCCAGGACTGGTAGGCGGCTGCTCCGGGCGGGAAGTAGCCGAAGAGCACGGGCGAATCCTCCTGCAGCATGCGGATCATGCGGTCGATCACCTCCTGGCGGCGCGGGCCGTCGGGGAGGAGCCGCATCTCGCGGAACGCTTCGTCGAACGCGGGGTTCTCATAGTTCGAGGCGTTCTCCCCCTCGTGCCTCACCTTGCCGCTCGGGCCGTAGAAGAGGAAGAGGAAGTTCTCCGGATCCGGGTAGTCTGCGTTCCAACCCCAGAAGAAGAGCTGCGCGGCGCCCTTGCTCATCTTCTCCTGGAAGCGGTTGTAGTCGGTCGCGCGGATCTCGAGCTGCACGCCGAGCTTCTTGAGCTGCCGTTGATACCACTCGAGGTAGGCGCTTGCGCCCTGCGCGGCGTTCTGGTAGTCGAAGTAGAGGACGAGGGGCGCGCCCGTCTTTTCGTCGCGCCCGTCGGGGTAGCCCGCGAGCGCGAGGAGGCGCTTCGCCTCCTCAATGGGCTTGCGCTCGACGCGGCCCGCTTGCGTACGCTCGTAGACCACCGGGTTGAAGGCCGCGGGCCCGTCGTCGCGCCAACCGAAGAGCCCGGGCGGAATCGGTCCGTGGGCGGGGAGCCCCTGGTTCTTCTGGAAGATCGCGAGGTTCTCCTCCCAGTTGACCGCGATGGCGACGGCCTGGCGCAGATAGCGGTGGCGGCGCGCCTCCTCCGGGGTAGCGCCGCCCCCCACGACCGGATCGAGCCAGTTGAAGCCGATGTACCAGAGTCCGGCCTGGACGGTCTTGGGGAACTTCATCCCCCGGCCGCCGTAGAGACTCGCCTTTTCCGGGTCGTCCTCCATGGCGACCAGGTACCCGAGCCCGGTGTCCACGCGCTCGATGAAGGGGCTGTCGTAGTAGCCCGCGAGGAACTTCGACTGCAGCGGCATCGCCTCCTTCTCGATCTCGAAGACCACGCGGTCCACGCGCGGGAGGGGCTTGCCGCAGTCGGCGAGAAGTCCGGCGGCGCGGTCCGCGGGCTCGCCTTCGCACGGATAGGTCCCGTGGCGGTAGACGGGGTTGCGCTCGAGCACGTGGCGGCGGTTCTCGAGAAACTCCCGCATGCGGAAGGCCCCCGTGCCGACGGGCCAGGTGTCGAGCGAGACGTTGTTGGCGCGCAGCCCGGGCTGCGCGTAGAACCGCTCCGCTTCGACCGGCACGGGCGCGAAGAAGGTCATCGCGAGCCAGAAGGCGAACTGCGGGTCCTTGCCCTTGACGCGCAGGCGCAGCGTGCGCTCGTCCACCGCCTCCACGCCCGGGCAGGGAACGGAGTCGAGGTCGAGCCAGGCGTCGGGCGAGGCGCCCGCCCCGCGCATCGCGCGCCACTTCGCCTCGAGTCCGCGCCGGTATTCCGTGAAGCCCACGATGCGCGCGGCCATTGTGCCGAAGATGGGGCTCACGACCTGGGGGCTCGCGATGCGGCGGATGCCGTTCACGTAGTCGCGGGCGGTGAGTTCGCGCGTGGCGGCCTCAGGGAGGTCGAAGGGGCTCCTCACGCGGGCGGCCGTTTCGGGGTCGAGGTGGTGGTAGAGGAACCTCCCCTGGGCGTCCTTCGCGAAGGCCGGATGCGGCGCAAAGAGGATCCCAGGGCGGATCTTCACGTCGTAGCGCGATTCGGCGATCGCTTCGGACGGCGCGTCGGCGGGGAGCTCCCGCCCTTCGGCGTCGAAGTACCGGGGCTCAACCACCGCTTCGGCCGTCCGGGGCTCGAGCACGTAGGGGCGCTTCAGGTAGGCGTACTGATAGGGCGGTTCATAGACCGAATAGGTGTAGGCCGTTTCGTCCGACGAATAGGAGCGCTGCGGGTCGAGGGTTCGGGGGCTTCTCGAGCCGAAGGCCGTGAAGAGCGTCTTCGCGCCGTATTCGGAGAGCGGCCGGGGGCTCGAAGGGACTTCGGGGAGCGCGGCCCAGAGGAGCGCCGTGAGGAGGATTGAGAGCGCGGCGGCCGAGAGCACCGTCGCGGCCGGGGACATCGCCGCGACGCGCGCGGCGAGGCCGCCGCGGCGCTTCGCGACGCCGCCCGCCCGGGTTTCCGGAGTCCCGTGCTCCGCCGTCCGCCTCTGCATCTGCGATTCCCTTTTCGAAATTATGCTGTCCGGCCGCTGCGGGCTTTTCCCGCGCGGCGACTCCCTATACTACGGGATGGCCCGGATCCGGCGCGGGTCCGGCCTTGAGCAATTCCACGCCACTACCCTGTTCACACATGTCTGAATTCGCAGCTCGCTTCCCGGTCCACGTCTACTGGGAGGACACCGATGCGGGCGGTATCGTCTACCACAGCAACTACCTGAAGTACATGGAGCGCGCGCGCTCGGACCTGATGCGCCGCCTCGACGTCTCGCAGGCCTCGGCCCTCACCTCGCCCGACGGGCAGCTCTTCGTCGCCGTCAACGCGGCGCTGCGCTTCCGCCGCACGGCGACCCTGGACGACGACCTCACGGTCGTCACCCGCGTGAAGCAGCTCCGCCGCGCCTCGATCGTCTTCGAGCAGAACATCTTCAAGGGCGAAGAGCTCGTCACCGAGGGCGAAGTGCGCGTCGGTTGCGTGAACCGCTCGACCATGGCGCCCGCGCCCATGAGCGAGACGCTCTACGAGCGCATCCGCAAAATGCTCGACGCCGCCCAAGACTGACGCCGCCCTCCGGCCCTTCCGGTTTTCCACTTCTCCGAACCTTTCCTTCGTCACTCCAAAATGAACGCCACCGCCGATCTGTCGATCCTCACGCTCATCGCCAATGCGAGCATCGTGGTGAAGATCGTCCTCGCCATTCTGATCATCCTGTCGCTTGCGAGCTGGACGGTCATCTTCAAGAAGTTCTTCGCGGTCACCCGCGCCGTGCGCCAGACGGACGACTTCGAGTCGCGCTTCTGGAGCGGCACGGAGCTCACGAAGCTCCTCGAGACAGCGAACCGCAACCGCGACGCCGCCGGCATGGAGGAGCGCATCTTCGCCGCGGGCATGAATGAATTCCTCAAGCAGCGCCAGGCCCCTGCGGCGGGCGACGTCGTCAACCGCGTCTCGCGCGCCATGCGCGCGGTCTTCACGCGCGAGATGGACCACCTCGAGAGCGGGCTTCCGCTCCTCGCCTCGATCGGCTCCACTTCGCCCTACATCGGCCTCTTCGGCACGGTCTGGGGCATCATGAACGCCTTCACGGGCCTCTCGAGCCTCGAGAACGCGAGCCTCGCGGTCGTCGCCCCGGGCATCGCCGAGGCGCTCGTCGCCACCGCGATCGGCCTCTTCGCGGCGATTCCGGCCGTGGCCGCCTACAACTACTTCAACAACCGCACCGGGCGTCTCTCCAACCGCGTCGAGGGCTTCAGCGAAGAGTTCCTCAACATCCTCGAGCGCCAGGCGCGCGGCTGATCGAGAACGCACGAGAGGCACTCCAAGATGGCTTTGCGCTCCAACTCCCGCCGCCGCGGTCTGATGGCCGAGATCAACGTCGTGCCCTACATCGACGTGATGCTCGTGCTCGTCGTGATCCTGATGGTGGCCGCACCGTTCGTCAATCCGAGCGTGGTGAACCTTCCCTCCGTCAACAAGGCCTCGAACGCCCCGGAAAAGGTGGTCGAAGTGGTCGTCTACCCGGACGGGCGCATGTCGATCCGCGCGGGCAAGGACATGAAGCCCATCGACATGCCCGGGCTCGTCGCCGCGGTGAAGACCGCGCAGGCCGACGACCCGAAGACACCCGTCGTGATCGCCGCGGACCGCGACGTGCGCTACGAAGAGGTCGTGAACGTCATGAAGGCGCTTCAGGCGGCCGAAATCGAACGCGTCGGGCTCTCGCTCAAGGTTGAGCGGTCTGCGGCCGCACGCTAGTCCGGAGGCTGCCGCGACATGATCAAGCTCACCGAAGAAGAGGCCGCACGCGAGCGGTTCCGCCGCGAAGACCGCAGGGACGACCTCCCCGCGGCCGCGCTCTCGGTCATCGTCCACGGCGTGCTCTTCGTCGGACTCTTCACCGTCTTCCAGTGGAACACCTCCCCGGAGACCGTCTACGCGGAGCTCTGGGCGACCGAGGACGTCTCGGGCGGCAACGACCCGCAGGGCGTCGCCGAGAAGCTCCCCGAAGAGAAGGGCCGCGACGAGACGGACGCCCCGGAGAAGAAGGCCGCCCAGCCTGAACCCAAGCCCGAGAAGGCGCCGCCGCCTCCCGAGGAGAAGACCCCGCCCGCGGGGCCGACGCCCGAGGAGATCGCCGCCAAGGAGGCTGCTGAAGCGCAGCGCCTTGAGGACGAGCGCATCGCCCGCGCCGCGCAGGCCGAAATGGAGGCGCGCCGCGCCGAAGCCGAACGCGTCGCGCAGGAGCGCGCCCGCGCCGAAGAGATCGAGCGCATGCGCCAGGAGGCGATCGAAGCCGAGCGCCGCCGCGCCCTCGAGGAGCAGAAGCGCCTGGAGGAGGAGCGCCTCGCGCAGGAGCGGCTCGCCGAACAGGCGAGAAAGGCCGAGGAGGCGAAGAAGGCCGAAGAGGCCCGCCGCGCCGAAGAAGCCCGCATCGCCGAAGAGAAGCGTAAGGCCGAAGCGGCGAAGAAGGCCGAAGAGGAGCGTCTCGCCGCCGAAGCGGAAGCCAAGCGCGTCGCCGAGGAGCTTCGCCGTCAGGAGGAGCAGCGCGTCGCCGAAGAGCAGGCTAAGAAGGCCGCCGCCGAGAAGAAGGCCCGCGAAGAGGAGCAGCAGCGCCGCCGCGTCGCGCAGCGCATCCGCGAGCAGGAGCTCGCGCGACTCTCCGCCAAGGTCGATCCCAACGCGCAGCGCTCCGGCACGACCACGGGCGACCAGAGGAACTTCAAGCAGAACCTCACGGGCTCGGCCTTCGCCTCGTGGTCGAACAAGGTCCGCGCCTGCATCCGCCCGCACATCACGATCGACGTGCCGGCGAACACTCCAAAGGGACGCTACAAGGCGGAGTTCCGTCTGAAGCTCATGCCGACGGGCGAGCAGATGGGAGCGCCGAACCTCATCACGCCTTCGGGATGGTCCGCCTACGACGCCGCGGTCGAGCGCGCCATCCGCCGCTGCAGCCGGCTCCCGAGCCCGGGACCGGGCGAGCAGATGCCCCGCGAGATCACGCTCGCCTTCGATCCGGTCGAAGACAAGCAGTAGCGCCGTCGGGGGTGCGAGGAAAAACGCCCGCAGGCCTTTCGAAGGCCTG
>NZ_DAVZJY010000095.1:0-8675 GCF_052272535.1 Sutterella sp.
CGTTGCTCAGGAGTGAGTTCGAGTCGATTGCTGACTGGGCGTCCACGCGGCATGGAAGGGTATCCGTAATTAGTAGGTGCCCTCATTGTACCGCAAAAAACTCATTTAATGGCGTTACTTAGCGAACGCTGTACTAGCATCTGGTTGCGTCAAATAGTGACGCATAAAGGGAAACACTTAGGCTCCAAAAATCTCGGATTTACGAGCTGTAGATCGTAGTCGAGAGCCGCTGAAATCGTTGAGGCACTTAGAACCTCGGGGTAAATCCGGGGTTGTTTTTTTCTTTAAAGACTGTATAATATTATACAGTATTAGAAGGTGCCAGCCCCCGCCTCGTTTACGGAGAACTCTTTTACGGAGAATGTTCATGATTGTTTCGCATTTTGACTCAGAATCCAAAAAGGGCTTCTCGGCAATCTTCAGCAATCGCTATGATCTGGTGTTGGAGATGCTTCGCCGACAGCTGTCTCCTCTCGACTTTGCCTTCGCTCAGAAGGTTGGTCTCGAGCTCTTCGACAGACATGAACCGGAAAGCGTCATCCTGGCCGGCATGGTTGCGCCCTTCCTCGATCGCCTTGATGCCGGCATCCGCGGGCCTCACGCCCGCCTTGAGCCTTATGAGCTCAGCATGGCACAATCGGCCCGCGAAATCTTCGCTCATCCCTTTGAACATCAAGCGGACTCAGCATCGATCTCACAAATCGTCCATGCCATTGTTCACACTTGGCTGGCCGAATTCAACCGCGAAACCGTAGAGCCCGAGAGCACTTTAAGAACTGCGGCCGAACTGGCCGAACTGCGCAGCCAATTTGAACGCAGCATGCCAACCACGGATTTAGGCGACAAAATTAAAGCCTGGTGCAGTCGTCACAACATTGATCCTGAATGGCTCTGGGCTGAACGACCGATCTACTGCATCTCCATCAACGGCGAGCACAAGCAGGAAGGCAAAGAAGCCCTGCAGAGAGTCCTGCACCTGGTAGAGAACACGGGCTTCTTCCATATCCGTAAAGAAGAGCGAATCCTAATCAGAGCCAGCTCGACGCTTCAGCAGCTGCTTGACCGACTGGCCGTATCCATTGCGGCTCATGAACCACAGCTCATCGTTGAGATCGCTGAAGAATTTCCCAAAACCGCCGAACCATGGCAAAGGAAAAGACTGATCATCGACAACAAGCTTGCCATCTACAGACGTGTTGCCCTACAAAAAACAAAGGCTATCGATCCGTACCCCGCAATGCTCAAACTTTGACGTTCTCTCCGCCCTAAACGACGGAGATTCTCTACTGAGTCAGCAACTTGCGCTGCTGATCACTTCGGTGGATTCCTGCTGCTGATTCGGCGTCGGTCTTTTGGACCGACCCGGATTCACTTGAGCCAGAGCACCCTTCTCAGGCCCCACAGGCTGACGAGCTTCGTCCGCGCTCGTTTATGGGAACTGCCTGAAGTCAGATGTTTCCTTGCGGCGTTTCCATGAAGAAGCGCCGACGCGCCTCCAGGGAAGGAGGCGTTGCCGGCGCTTGATGGATCTCGTCTCCGGGAATCACCTGAAAAGTGGGATCAGGCCGTAGACGAAGATCGCGAGGATCACAACCGGAATCACCCAGCGGACGTAGGTGAACCAAGCGCCGTAGACCGCGCCCTTGAGCGTGCCCCCGTTGGTGATTTCGTCCAAAGCCGCGCCCTTCATCACCCAGCCCGCAAAGAGCGTCGCGCCCAGGGCCGTCACCACAAAGCAGATGTTCCCCGAGATGAAGTCGTAGGCGTCGAAGACGGAGCGGTTGAGGATCCGCACGTCGGCCAAGGGCCCGTTCGAGAGGATGCAGGGGACGTTGCCGAGGATGAAGACCGCCGCAAGCGTCGTGTTGATCGCGTTCTCATAGATGAAGCCGAACTTCTCGTGCAGGACCGAGATGATCACCTGGTAGATCGTGATCGAGGTCGTGAGGGCGGCGATCACGAGAAGAAGGAAGAAGACGATCGCGAAGAAGTTGCCGAACGCCATGTGCGAGAAGGCGATCGGGAGCGTCTTGAAGACGAGCGAGGGCCCCGAGTCGGGCGAGAGGCCCGCGCTGAAGAGCGACGGGAAGATCATGAAGCCCGCGAGCACGGCGATCACGGTGTTGATGACGCCCGTGATCACGGCGGTCTTCACCATGCTCTCGCTCTTCTTCAGGTGGCTCGAGAGCGTGATCATCACGCCGAAGCCGAGCGAGAGGGCGAAGAACACCTGCCCGAGGACGTCGAGGAAGAGCTTGCCCGAGAGCTTGCTGAAGTCGGGCATCAGGTAGAAGTGCACGCCCTCCCAGGCGCCCTCGAGCGTGAGGTTACGGATCACCATCACGATCAGGCAGATGAAGAGGAGCGGCATCAGGAACTTCACCGAACGCTCGATGCCCGCGATGATGCCCTTGCGGAGGATCACCCAGTTGGCCCACACGAAGAAGGCCGTGGCGATCGTGATTCCCCAGGGCGAGTGCTCGATGCTCTCGTGGTAGAAGGCGCTCGTCAACTCCTTGGAGACCGGCACCGACAGGTCGAGGCCGCCGGGGAGCCCGAGCATGCCGAGGAAGAGATGGTAGATGTAGGAGATCACCCAGCCGCCTAAGGGCATGTAGTAGGAGAGAATGCCGAAGGCGCCGATGAGGCCCGTGTAGCCGAAGACCTTCCAGATGGGCGGGTAGTTCGAGCCCTTCGGGAGGAAGGCGTCCACGCTGTTGGCCTGGGCGCGACGTCCGATCACGTTCTCGACGAGGATGATCGGGATGCCCACGAGGAGCATCACGAAGATGAACATCAGCACGTACGCGCCGCCGCCGTTCTCACCCACGAGATAGGGAAAGCGCCAGGTGGCGCCGAAGCCCACCGTGGCGCCCGCCACGGTGAGGATGTAGGTGAGGCGGCTGCTCCAGGTTTGTCGTTCCATCAGTTGTCCTTCTTGTTGTCTTGCCGTCCAAGCCGTTTGCGCGGGGGATTCCGAGACGCCCTCCGCGCGCAGCGAAAAAGTGCATTTTACGCACGCCAAGCTCCTGCATTCCGCCAAAACGCCGCGCCGCGCGCAGAGATGAGGGATTTTTTGGGGAGCGCTGCGACCGGAAGGCGGCGTCGAAGGACCCGTGCGCCGCCTGAGAATGCAAAACGGGGCGCCCCTTTTTGGGAGCGTCCCGTTCATTTTCCCCCGGCTCACCGGCGAGCCGCCTCAGCCCTCACGGATGAAGGCCGAAGAAATGCCGGTGACGGCCCGCATCAGTCCTTCTTCGAGCGGTTGGCGAAAAAGTTGGCCTTCTGGATGTCGGTCGTGCGGATCGTGAAGACCTCGTTCGTCAGGGACTCGGTGAGGTTCTCCGCGTCCGTCATCGCCTGGATGCTGAACTCGTCGAGCTTCTTCTGCGCGGCCGCGGCGTCGGTCTTGACGAGCTTCACGTACTCGGCCTCAAAGGCCGCCTGGCGCTTCGCGAGGTCGGCTTCAAAGGCCGCGTAGGCCTTCTTCACGACGGGCGCGAGCTTCGGGTAGTCCGTCATCACGAGGGTCTGGAGCTTGCGGAACTTCCAGTAGAGGCTCTTCGAGTCGGCCTTGTCGGTGCCCATGCCCCAGTGCTCGGGATAGGCGGACATGCCCGAATAGACCGGCACGTAGACCGAGAGGTCGGCCATGCCCATCGCGAGATAGGTGACGTTGCCGATCGCCTGCGGCAGCCACGGACGGACCTGCATCAGGTGCGACTCGTACGTGCGGAAGACGCTGATCGGACGGAAGGGTTCGGCGTCGCCCTTGAGGCCGTTCGTGTACGGGTCGTGCGAGGCGAGCTCGCCCGCCTGGTAGTGGTTGCGCATGATCGCCTTGAGGTCGTCGACGGTGACCTTCTTCTCGGGCGTCGCCCACACCGGGAAGGTGCGGCCCGCGGAGACATCCTGCTTGAGGCTCGGCGTCAGGATCTTCTGGATCTGCCAGACGCGCGGATCGTTGTAGTCGCGGTCGCGGTAGTCGTCGCGCGTATAGGCCTTGGAGAAGTTGAATTCGCCGTCCTTCTTCGGATCGTAGAAGCCGTTCTTCACCGCCCATTCAACCAGGGTCTTCGAGGCGAGGAAGTCCGGGCTCTTCGGGTCGTACTGTTGCAGACGTCCCTGGTTGCCCGACGCGAAGTACTTGTCCTTCGGGGTCTTCTGGGCGAGCCAATGGTGGCCCGTGCCCGTCTCGAAGTACCAGGACTCGTTCTTGTCCATGAGCACGACGCCGAAGCCCTCGCCCGCGCCGATCGTCTCGACCACGTGGCCGAGGAGCTCGACGGCTTCGCGCGCGGTCTTGGCGCGCGGCAGCAGCACTTCGGGGATGTCGTCTTCGGTGATGCCCGTCTTCTCGTTGTACGGGTCGAGCTTCAGGGCATCGGGACGCGCGAAGATCGACTCGGTGCCGGAGAACCCGACGCCCGCTTCATTAAAACCCGTCGCGCCGTGCACCTGGGTCTGCCAGTTCGGAACCGTCGTGTAGCGCATGCCGTTCTCAGGGAGCGGGTACTCGAAGTTGTTCGCGCCGTGGTGGTCCGCGGTGCGGTACATGCCCTTGACGCCCTTCGTCGCCGGATGGATCACGAGGTGCTGGGCCTTCAGGGCGGACGAATCGGCGGCGCGCGCCATCAGGATCGACCCGTCGGCGGTGGCGTCGGACCCGACCACGACGGTGGTGCAGGCAAGGGCGGAACCGCACGCGAAGGCGACCGCGAGAGCCGCGGCGGCAAGCTGGAAACGACGCATTTTTCTTATCCTCAAAACGCTTCTTCTTTGGTGGCGCGGCCGCCTCCGGCGCCTCGAGACTTCTGAGGGAGTCGCTCCGTTGGTCCGGAGTCGCTCCGCCCGGGCGGGCTGGCCGCAACATGAGCCGCTCCGGTCCGGAAGAAAGGTGAAGAGACCCGGACCGGTGCGGCAACGCTTGAGAATCTACGTCGTCTACGACTTTTTATGTAGTCGTATTAACACCCATGCACGAAAGTACATCCTATTGTGAGTGAAGCTCACTTCGTGAGCCGGACCTGATGGGGCTCGCCCGCATGGCGGTCGGGAAAGAAGTAGACGATCGCCTTCACGAAGAGGCCGACGAGGACGGCGGAGACGGCCGTGCCTTCTCGCAGGCCCACGAGGCCGCCCAGGACCGAAACGGAGAGGACGGCCGCGAGGGTGACGAGCGTGAGGTCGCTCGCGATCTTCACGTTCCCGAAGGGACGGCGCAGCACGGCCGCGAAGGCGATGACGATGCCTTCACCCGGTTGCACGATGGTCTTGGAGCGGATCTGCAGGAAGATGCCGCAGGCGAGGACGACGTTCCCGAGCATGCTCATCGCCATCCCGAGCCACCAACCGTCGGGCGACCAGGGCCGAACGAAGTGCATGTTGAGGTCGATGAAGGCGCTGAAGACGAGCACCCCGGGGATCTGCAGCAGGTTGAGGATCGAGAAACGGTCCCTGAGCAGCACCCACTGCAGCGCGACGAAGCCCACGTTGAGGATGAAGGTCGTCGTGCCGAAGGAGAGCGGGAAGATCTTCGAGAGCACGTAGGGCAGCGTGCTGATCGGGGTCGTGCCGAGGTTCGAGCAGGTCGTGAAGGAGATGCCGAGCGTGGCGAGCTCCATGCCGAGAATCAGCATGGCGATGCGGCGGCCAAGGTGGAGGAAGCGGCCCGAGGAGGTCGTGAGTCTGGTCATGAAGGGAACCGTCGGAAGAGCGCGCGAGTTTAGCACCGCGTTTTCCCGGATCCCGGCCGGAACGGCGTGCGCCGCCCCCTTCGAGCGGGACGTGGCTACTTCACGGTCTTCACGTACTCGGCCGCTTCACGGCCGGCGATGCGGCCGGAATGCCAGGCGAAGCCGAGGGCGAGGCCCTGGTAGGGCGGGTAGGACGGCCGTAGGCGTTGTTGCCCGTGGCGTAGAGGCCCTTCACGGACTGGTAGTTGGAGGAGAGCGCCTCAAACTTCTCGTTCACGCGCACGCCGCCCAGGCTCGAGAGGCTCACAACCTTCGCGCGCGCGGCGTAGAAGGGACCGGTCTCAGCCTTGAACTTGAGGAACCGGGCGGGCTTGCCGAAGGGATCCTTCCCGGTCTCAACCGCGCGGTTGTAGTCGGCCACCTGGCCGACGAAGTCGGGCGTGAAGCCGGCCTTCCGGGCGAGCTCCTCCAGCGTGTCGGCCTTCACGGCCACGCCCTGGCGGACCGCCTCCTCCATGAGCGCACGGAAGTCGCCCCTTCCCGTCGGATTCGCAGGACCGGCGCCCGAGACTTCGAACGGGAGCTTGCCGGCCGGATCCACCCAGAGTTGCGGCGTTTTGAGAACGCGCACGAGGAGGTTGGCGTCCACCATGCCGTGGTCGCCCGCGGCCGAGGTGGCGAGCCCGTCGAATTCGGCGGCGTGGATGAGGGCCGACCCTTCACCCATCTTCTCGGCGCCCGCCTTCCAGGCCATCGCGAGGCCTTCGCCGTTGTTCGCCCAGACCACGCACTTCGGCCGCGCCGCCGAACGCCTCGGCGTCTCGCAGCCGGCGCTGAGCCTCTGGATCCGGGCGTTGGAGGAAGAGGTGGGGGGCGCCGCTCATAAACCGCTCGAACCGCACGCTCACCCTGACGCCCGTGGGCGAAGGGTTCCTCGCCGACGCCGGGCGCATCCTCGCGATGATGGAGTGCGCCCGCCGGAACGCCGACGACATTCTCTCGGGCGAAAAGGCCAAGGTGCGCCTCGGCGTCTGCCCGGGCGTGATCAGCGCCGGGATCCTCACCAACCTCCTCTCGCGGCTGCGCGAACGCCACCCGCACCTACTGCTCATTCCGGAGACGCAGCCGCCGCGGGACCTGCTCGAGCGCCTCCTGGACGGCCGGCTCGACGACATCGTGAGCGTCTCCTGCGGACTCGACTATCCGCCGAACGTCACGAGCATCACTCTCCAGTCCTGGGACGCCGTCCTCGTGATGTCCCACCAGACGGGCCGCGGGCGCCGACACGCGCGAAAAGCTCGTCGAGCGCATGCTCGAGCAGACCTACGTCTGCCTTGCGGGCGCGGAGGAGCACCCGTACATCCCGGATATCTTCCTCGGCTTCGCGCCGCGGCGCATGGTCTGCACGCCCTCGCTCCGGCTCCTGATGGCCTATGTGGACGCGGGCTGCGGCTACGCGGTGATCCCTGAGGTGGACTGCGCCGCCAAGGGTCCCAACACCGTCGTGATTCCGCTCGCCGCGGGCGAAAAGGCGATGCCGGTGACGGCGGCGCGGCTCTCCACGAGCAACGGGCCCGCTCTGCGGCGGGTCTTCGAGGTGCTCGGCGAAATCGCCGCGCTCCACGCGCTCTACCCTGCTCCCGACGACGCAGGCGCTCCGGCGCTCGGTAGCGGCGCGCGCCTCTGAACGCGGATCCTCCCGCAACGCCCGGTTTACAGGTGTTTCGGGCGTGGCGGCACGGAAACGTCACACGGACGTCAAAAAAGCAACACGGAGCCGTCACATGCACGCACCACAATGGGGACCGTCCCAAGACCTTAAGTAAAAACCCTTTGGGCTGCCCTCAATCATGGAACAATACTATTTGGCGTTGCTCGCGTTCCTCGCGGTCATCGCCGTCATCGACCTCTTCGTCGGCGTCTCAAACGACGCCGTCAACTTCCTCAACTCCGCCCTCGGCTGCCGCATCGCCAAGTTCCGCACCACGATGTGGGTCGCGTCGATCGGCGTGATGCTGGGCGCCACGTTCTCCTCCGGGATGATGGAGATCGCCCGTTCGGGCGTCTTCCACCCGCAGATGTTCTCCTTCGCCGAAATCATGGTGGTGTTCTTCGCCGTCATGGTGGCGGACGTGTTGCTTCTCGACGCGTTCAATTCGCTCGGGCTCCCGACCTCGACCACGGTCTCGATCGTCTTCGAGCTCCTCGGCTCCGCGATCGCCGCGGCCGCCTACAAGCTCCTGTCGACTGGCGCTTCGCTTCTTGAAGTCGCCGACTACATCAACAACTCCAAAGCCCTGGCGATCATTTCGGGCATCCTGATCTCCGTCGCGGTCGCCTTCGTCGCGGGCGCGGTGGTGCAGTACGTCGCGCGCCTCATCTTCTCCTTCAAGTTTGAAGGGGTCTACCGCAAGGTGGGTGCGGTCTACGGCGGCCTCTCGATCACCGCGATCATCTACTTCCTCGTGATGAAAGGCGCCAAGGGCGCCTCCTTCATGCGCCCGGAGTGGATCGACTGGATCAACGCCAACACGCAGGTAATCCTCGCCGTCCTCTTCGTCGGCTTCTCGATCCTCTTCCAGATCCTGATGAATGTCTTCAAGGTGAACATCTTCAAGGTGATCATCCTTGCAGGCACGTTCTCGCTTGCCTTCGCCTTCGCCGGCAACGACCTCGTGAACTTCGTGGGCGTGCCGCTCGCCGCCTGGGAGAGCTGGAAGGAATGGACGGCTTCGGGCTCCGACGCTTCGGGCTTCATGATGGGCGGGCTCCTCAACCCCTCCACCGCTCCGACCTTCTTCCTGCTCGCTTCGGGCCTCGTGATGGTCCTCACGCTCTGGTTCTCGAAGAAGGCGCACCGCGTCATTCAGACTTCGATCAACCTCTCGTCCTCCCACTCGGGCGAGCAGGAGCAGTTCGGCGCCTCGCTCCCGGGGCGCATGATCGTGCGCGCCTCGATGTCCGCCGGCCGCATCATCA
>NZ_DAVZJY010000096.1:0-8635 GCF_052272535.1 Sutterella sp.
ACCTTTCCAATCTTGACTTAACTCAAACCATCGACACATTTAATCGGAAACTCCCCATGTAGCGCAGACATTCGACTGTCAGTTCGTTTGCAAACGCCGCATCACGCTTGACCGTCTTCTTCTGCTGGCGGGCACGTTCAATGATCTGGTTGGCCGCTTCATTGCCCAAAAGCTCAATGGCTCTGCGCAGAGACTTCTTGAGGGATTCGGAAACACCATAGGCCTGCTTGTGGGCGTTCTCGTCCACGTGATCGAGAAGCGCGGTGCTTCCATCGCGACCGGTCATGGACTCAGCCGAGAGCAGGGCTGCACATGCGTCGATCACACGGTCTTCGCGACGGGTGAAGATTTCCTTCCAGTCAAAGCGAAGCACGCTGTGACGATTGAACTTCGTTCGATCGATCAGAAGCCAGTGTTCGGAAGAGGCCAGAATGACCCAGCGGGGTGCATAGTCGGCACTGAAGACGCGCTTTTCAAGTATGCGGTTCCAGTTGTCGGCCAGATCCTTGCGGGCAGATGCCGGCAGATCAAAGTTGTCTTCCGTGAACTGCCGGGTTTGGACAAACATTTCCAGAGGATCGGTGTCGGCCGACTGAGCAATCTCTTCATTGATGGTCGGAGTAGCCTCGAAAACCCACACAATGGGTTCGGTCTTCTTGCCGTCTCGATAAAGCGCTCCCAAGAGAGGAAGCGGCATGTGGTCGTTGCCTGCGACATAGAAGGGATCCTTGGACGGATCCGCAACCGGGAGGCCCAAAACCTTTAGGAGGCGAGCGGTAATTTCGCGTTCGGCTTCAATGCGATCTGTTGTGTTTTCAATTCGACGCGCTGCGGCCATATCATCGAGAAGTTCACGGCAGATGCTTCGGATTTCCCGACCCGGCGTGCGAAGCCAGGAGGTCAACCCCTTGCCTTCAGCTTCTGTTCGTCGCGTTGTCTCTTCCTCGTTCCACGCATTCAGTTGTTCTTTGAGCGAGTCTGCAAGTCCTTCGGAGAGGAAGTAGGCGCTGTAATATTCGTTTTCGTTTTGGATTCCAATCCAGTCCATTTTTCTAGTTCCTCGTCCGTGATCAGAAGATGGTCAGCATCTCGCCGCCGGCGGTTCGGGTGCCGATCGTCGGCATCACGGGTTTGCCGGTAAAGACGGCAACCACCTGCACATAGGGGCGGTTGTCAAGCTCATATGTGCCCGCTACGTAGTCTCTTGTTTCACGGAAGCATTTTTCAATGTATTCCTTTCTGGCCTCACGCTTGGCTTCCCTGGTCTTGAGGGTTCCCTTGACAGGGGAATCCTCAAAGAGACTCATCTGCTTTTCCCAAAGTCCATTCAGCTCTTCAATCTTCTGATGAACGATCGGGATGTACTTTTCATTAAAGATCTGCTTCTTTCGATTTAGTTCGTTTTCGGCTGCAGAAACGACGTCAGGCAGCAATGCTTCAATCGCCGTCGTATCGATGTCCTTCTGCGTGTTGATCCAGTCCGCCTTCGGATTGATGCGGGACATCAGCACTTTGCGCTTGTGTACGCCCACTACGCCGTTTTGATTGACTTCAACGGCAATCCAGTCGTGAACCGGCGTGCCTCCTCGCTTGTTGGGGAAGCCGCCCTGCAGAAGGACCCAGAATTCGCCTTCGGCAAAATCCGGCACGGACACGACAGGGGCGGCATGACGTCCGAAGGAGCCGATCGCCCAGTCTTCCATCCACTGCATGACGGGGTGAAGCTCCCAGAGGAGCTGGAGCGTAGGCCAGGAGGAGTTCGGATTCAACCCGGCATTACGAATGGCGTCCTGAACATCTTTGTTGCAGTCGCTCAGTTCAAAGCACTTATTCTCGGGCAGGACTTCCTTGGGCAAATACTCCAGTCGAACTTCAAGATCCTTGGGCGGTAGCAGGCGGATGCAGCGATCATCGTCACGAATTTGAACTTCAGTGGAAATGCCGCCTTCACCCGCGTCAAGATTCTGGCGAAGCTTGAGTCCGGCCTTGAGGAAGTCAAAGTCGGATTTGAAGAGAAGGCTGCGCGGGATGATGTCTTCTTCGCCCGCAGAAATGAGCGGCTTGTCATTGTTTACGGCTTCGAAGGCTGCCATCGGATTGAAGATGTCAAACGGCATTTCCTCTGACGGTTCTATAACTGGGTCCGCGCCTTCGATCATTCTTGCGGTGCGGTTTTCCTGTTCTTCGCGGGTGCCGGAGAATTCGCCCGGGTCGTCAATGTTGTTGACGGCGTTCTTGTCCTTATCGACGAGCAGCTTCATGATGTGCGCATCGCCGATGAACTTTCCGCTGCCGGTGTCCGCGATGGTCTGCATGTAGCGGATGAGCGGCTGTTCGGTCTGTCCATAACGGTCAATACGACCATTGCGCTGCTGGAACGTCATAAGGGACCAGGGAATGTCGAAGTGAATCATTCGATGGCAGAGACGATGCAGGTTAAGACCTTCGGAGGCTACGTCCGTGGCGAGCATGAGTCGGAGCGGCGTGTCCTTTTTGTTGAACCGCTCGACGGCGTCCATGAGGTCCTTGTCGCTGTCGTCGCCCTTCAGGCAAACAAACTGTTCTTTCTTGAGCTTCAACGCGTCCGGCAGATGCTGTTCAAGGAACTTCAGCGTCTGACGGCTTTCGGTAAAGATAACAAGACGATCATCAGGATTCGCAGGCGTCCACTTGAAGCCTTCGCCGGGATCCTTCAGGATTGTGACGAGTTCCTGATACTTGGAGAAGTTTGGTGCGTCAATTTCCTTCAGAATGCGCACAAATTCCTGCAATGTCTGGATGTCATGCGAGGTTTTCTCCACATCCTTCGCCGAAAGAAGTTTCTTGATTCGGTTTTCGCAGGTGGAAATACAGGCAGCCGGACTCGAGAAGAGGGCCTTTTCAAGATTCGTCTTGAAAAGCATGGCGCCGGTTTCCGTCTTGCGCTTGGAGTCGATGTAGGTGAATTTCAGATTCTCGAGTGCAGCATAGGCCGCTTTCTCAACCTCGCTCGCCTCAACCTCAATCGTCTGAATGTCTCGTTCGGGGAAGGCCGTCTTGGCCTGATCTCGAATGTCGTTCTTGAAGCGGCGAATGACGAGGCCCTTGTCCTTAAAGTCTTCAGCCGAGTAATTCGACGGATCGGCAATGACGGTGGGATCGAGCATGTCGATCAGACTCGCAAAGCTCTCGGGCTTGCCGTCATGCGGCGTAGCCGAAAGCATGATGAGGGCATCTGAACGGCGGGAAAGAAGTCGAGCGAGTTTGGAGCGCAGGCTGTCCGTGCCGCGCTCGGCCACGTTGTGCGCTTCGTCGATGACGATGATGTCCCAATAGGCCTGCTCGAGATAGGCGCTGTACTGACTGCTCTGCTTCAGAGTATCGATGGAGATGATCGCCTTGTCGACATACAGGAACGGATTGTGACCGGCAGGGATCTGCTGCTGAAGACGAGCAATCCCGTCGCTGTCCAGACGCGTGAGCGGAATGGAGAAGCGGTTCCAGAATTCCTGTTGGAACTGTTCAAGCATGGCCTTGACCGCCAGTACCAGAATGCGCTTGCCGCGCTGTCGCTCGATAAGTTCGGAAACGAGAATGCCGGCTTCGAGTGTTTTACCAATACCCACGGCGTCGGCAATGAGAATTCGCGGACGCGGTGCTTCAAGCGCCATCAAGGCAGGCTTGAGCTGGTAGGGAAGGACGTCCATCGCAGCGTCCTGTGCGATGTGAATCTTGGCGTCGGTTGCAGGCGTGCGTCGCAAAAGCGAGTCAATAAAAAGCTTCGAGCGAACGTATCCGGGAGACTTGTCCTGAACGATGCGCGTCTGTTTGGGATCAAGAATCTGAATCTTTTGCTTCAGATCGGGGCGTTCTTCGTATTCGACAACAAACTTGGCCAGTCGGCCGCTGACGATGTTTGAAATGCCTAGGCAGGTCAAAACCTGCATGGGGGCATTGCCTACACCGGGCAGAACACCGATATCAACGTGTTTGACCAACCATTCGGCATCACGCACAACAACACGCATGCCGGCTGCAAATCTCGCTTTATTCGTACTCATCCGTCACATCCAGTTCCAGTGAAATTCACGAACCCGAAGGTTCAAATCCAGAGGAACAGCCGTGATAAAGAGTATGTCTCTCAGAATACAAAGAGATAGTCCCGGCACATGATATGCTTCTGTGTCTGGGAGGTTTCTATGCATTAGTTCAACACACCTCGCCTCCGCCGCGTTGACGAAGTCGACGCAAAGTTCCTCACCTTCAAGCTCACCCCTGAGCAAAAGGCTCGATTGCCCAAAGGGAAGAAGATCGTCTTCCGCAAGTCTACCCATCCGAAGAAGGGGAAGGGATATCGTCAGTTTGTGCCTCGTGCTGAGTACACCAGCAGCGAGCCGGGGAAGCGCGGACGCGCGGTGGCGATTGCGACCAAGCTTCTCGGTGTGATCTGGGACGACGATCCTGAGTGGATCTACGAGACGGACAAGTCTAAGTCTTCCATCAAGGCGCGTCGCGTCGAAGCCACTAAAAAGGCAGAAAAATCATATCGTTCGGTGGAGAGCATGATCTGTCGGATGTTCAGTGACACCATCGAATATGAACAAACGGCCGTGCTCGTCAAGACAATTCGGCTCTTCAGGCATGGTTGTGGGTAGCCCTGGGGAATACCGTTTCAAATGCCCTGAGCGCTTCATGCCATCTCTGCCCTCTCGATGCTCAATCGAAATATCGGTTGTCGAAATATCACTCCGGAGGACTCTCCAAGCGGGCGTATCATCTGCAGCTTTCTGAAACAACCGGAAAGATTCCATTCTCCGCCATGACCCGCACCGCCTCAGAAGCGACTGAGAAGAAACCCTCCGCCGCGCTCCGCCGCCCGATCGACATGAAGGCCTTTCTCATCTGCGTCGTGCTCTCGATGATCTGGGGCATGCAGCAGACGGCGATCAAGGCCGCGGGCCCGGACATCTCGCCGATGCTGCAGGTGGGGGTGAGGTCTCTGGCCTCGGCCTGTCTGCTCCTTCTCGCCAACCACTTCTATCTGAGGGAGAAGTGGAACTGGAACGTGCGCTTCCGGGACGCCTGCCTCGTGGCCCTTGGGTTCATCGGGGAATTCTTCTTCGTCGCCGAAGGTCTGCGGTTCACGACCGCCTCCCACATGTCGGTGCTGCTCTACACCGCGCCCTTCTTCGCGGCGGTCGGGCTCTCGATCCGCCTGCCCGAAGAGCGGCTCGCCGTCCTGCAGTGGGCGGGGCTGCTCGTCGCCTTCAGCGGCATCGTCGTGGCGTTCCTGCTTCCGGCGGTTTTGGCCGGGCAGGGGGCTTCCGGGGACCTCTGGATCCTCGGCGACCTCCTCGGCCTCATGTCGGGCGTCTCCTGGGGGTGCACGACGATCTTCATGCGAACGACCACGATGAACGACGCCGCGCCCACGCAGATGCTCTTCACCCAATTGGCGGGCGCCGCGGTCGTCCTCATCCCGATCGCCTTCCTCACCGGGCAGGATCACTTCGCCGGCACTCCGATCGCCTGGGCGAGCATCCTCTTCCAGATCTTCATCGTCTCTTTCGCGTCCTACCTCGTCTGGTGCCAGTTGATCAAGGTGTATCTGGCGGCGCGCCTGGGCGTTCTCGTCTTCATGACGCCCTTCTTCGGCGTCCTCTTCTCGGTGATGCTTCTCGGGGAAACGATCGGGTCCTTCTTCGTCTGCGGGTCGCTCCTGATGTTGGCGGGCCTCCTCATGGTGCAGGCCAAGGGCGCGAGGCTCCTCCAGCGCCGCAGGGGCGACCTTGCGGCCATCAAGTGATGGAGATTTCGGCAGCGTCTTTCATTCCCTGGCAAAAACAGTAATCTGTCAACTATTTGACGATTCTGTTAATAACATGCGCCTTCCCCCTTTTTCATCGAAATCAACCGGAGGTCGTCTTCGCTGAAGGAAGACGATCTTCTCAGAACGACTACTCCGAATCATGAAAAAATGCCTTGCCGCGGCGCTTCTCTGCGCCGCCCTTCTTTCCGGCTGCATGTCCCTTCCCATCACGGCCGATCGGGCCGCCGCCGTCGAGCCGGTTCACATGGCTCAGCCTTCCGGTCCGGACGATGCCCGTGTGACGGTCGTCCGTGAGGGCGGCATCCTCGGCGCAGTGAACCCGATGTCGATCTACATCGAGTCGTTGCTCGTCGCCGCTCTGTCTCCCGCAGAGAAGACGACGGTCTACGTTCGGCCGGGCGGACGCTTTGTCATGGCGCGCATGGGTTATCTCGACACTGCGGAACTCATCGACATCAAGCCGAAGTCGGAGATTGTGCTTTATGTTTCCTCCGTGATGGGCAAAGGCTTGTCCATTTCAAAGGGTGAGTGATGGGAGCCGCGGGGCTGCGTCCCGCATGGAAAGCGATCCCGCATCTTTCAAGAGAAAGCCTGCGGGATCACGTGGAGTGAAAAAATGGGTGAGGCGCTTGACCGGGTGATCAAGCGCTACGCCCTGCGGCCGTCGCGGATCCGCCGGTACTTGCCCGGAAGTCCCGCCATCCACGGGAACTTTGCTTCATGGGCGGCGCGGAAGGCTTCGATCTCGGCCTTGTCCTGCAGCGTCGCGTCCACCATGTCGAGCCCCTGGAGGAGCATGCGGCGGTGGCGGGGAGCAACCTGGAAGCTCCAGGACGCTGCGCCCGATTCAAGCGCAATACGCTCGGCCTCGAGGTCGATCACGAGCCGGACGGGCTTCACGTCCGAGAGGGCCGCGAGGATCGCGGCGCCGTCCTCTGGCGTGACGCGCGCGGCAAGGAGCCCGTTGTTGAAGCAGTTCGAATAGAAGATCTCGCCGAAGGAGGGCGCGATCACGGCGCGGATGCCGTACTGCAGCAGCCCCCAGACGGCGTGCTCGCGGCTTGAGCCGCAGCCGAAGTTGGGTCCGGCGGCGATGATCTTCGTCTCCTCAAACCCGGGGCGGTTCAGAACGCACTCGGGGCGCGGGCGTCCGTCGGCGTCCATGCGGAGGTTCCAGAGGAGCCCCCGGCCGAGGCCCTTCTTGTCGATCCCGTGCAGGAACTGCTTGGGCATCAGCTGGTCGGTGTCGAGGTTGTCGATCGGAAGCGGCGCCGCAACGGCGGCGAGGGTCGTGAATTTTTCCATCTGTCTTCTCCTTCGCTGCGGCATCAGAGGCGCTCCAACGTACGCGGATCGGTGATGACGCCCGTCACTGCCGAAGCGGCGGCCGTTTCCGGGCTCACGAGATGCGTTCTTGCCCCGCGCCCCTGCCGGCCCTCGAAGTTGCGGTTCGTCGTGGACGCGCACCGCACGCCTTCGCCGAGGATGTCGCCGTTCATCGCGAGGCAGAGCGTGCACCCGCTCTTGCGCCATTCAAACCCCGCCTCCTTGAAGATCCGGTCGAGCCCTTCGGCTTCAGCCTCGCGCCGCACCCGCATCGAGCCCGGCATCACCTGGGCGCGCACGCCCTTGGCGACCCTGCGGCCCTTCAGCACGGCCGCGGCCGCCCGGAGGTCGGAGATGCGCGCATTCGTGCAGCTCCCGATGAAGACGTGCTCGATTGGCGTGCCCGCCATCGGCTGACCCGGTTCCAGACCTTGGTAGGCGAGTCCGCGCCGGGCGGCCTCGCGCGCGATCGGGTCGGTGAAGGACTCCGGATCGGGAATCGGCTCGTCGATCGCCGCGGCCTGATCGGGCGAGGTTCCCCAGGTCGTCATCGGCGTCACCGAGGAGGCGTCGAGCTCAACCACGCGGTCAAAGTGCGCGCCCGGGTCGGAATGGAGCGTCTTCGCGTAGGCGGCCATGGCGGCGAAGTCCTCGTCCGAGAGGCCGAGCGCATGGGCTTTCACCCAATCGAGCGCCTTTTCGTCCGGAGCGATCAGGGCGCCGCGGGCGCCCGCCTCAACCGTGAGGTTGCAGAGCGTGAGGCGTCCCTCCATCGGGAGCGCTTCGACGGCGCTGCCGCAGTATTCGACGACGAGACCGAGCGCGCCGCGCGCGGAGGTTTTGCGGAGCACCGTGAGGACGAGGTCCTTCGCGGTCGAGCCTGCGGGCAATTGTCCGTTGATGCGGATCCGCATCGTGCCGGCGAGCCGGTAGACGAGGGTTTGAGTCGCGAGAATGTGCTCGATCTCGGAGGTGCCGATGCCGAAGCCCAGGGCGCCCAACGCCCCGTGGGTGGTCGTGTGGCTGTCGCCGCAGATCACCACCATGCCCGGGCGCACGAGGCCCTGTTCGTCCATGAGCACGTGCTCGACGCCCTGGTCGAGGTCGTTGGGTCCGTAGAAGGCGTCGATGCCGTATTTGCGGCAGTTCGCTTCGAGCGTTTCGGCCTGCACGAGGCTCGCATGGTCGTGAATGACGCGCGGCGTGACGTCCTCGCTCGGAATGATGTGGTCCACGACGCAGAGGTGTGCGTCGGGCACCGCCACCGGAACGCCGCGTTCACCCAAGCCCGCAAAGGCCTGCGGGCTCGTGTATTCGTTGGCGAAGTGGGTGTCGCAGTAGAGAAGCACGGTTTGGGCGTCGATGCGCTTCACCGTGTGGGCGTCCACGATCTTGGTGTAGAGCGTCTTCGGGGTCTCGTCGGAAGTGTGGGTCATCTGGTTTCCTGTGATCACTCTCCGGCCTGAAGGCCGGAGCTTCTTGATTCGCTGAGCCTCGCGG
>NZ_DAVZJY010000097.1:0-8615 GCF_052272535.1 Sutterella sp.
CGCATCCGCGCCGGCCGGATTTTTTAGATTCAAGGAAGCAAAAAAATGCGTCACCGCAACGGCTACCGCAAGCTCAACCGCACCTCCTCGCACCGCCTCTCCATGCTCCGCAACATGGCCTGCTCGCTCATCACGCATGAAGCGATTCGCACCACGCTGCCGAAGGCCAAGGAGCTGCGCCGCGTCGTCGAACCCCTGATCACGCTCGCCAAGGAGCCCACCGTCGCCAACAAGCGCCTCGCCTTCAACCGCCTGCGCGACCGCGACGTCGTCGTCAAGCTCTTCAACGAAGTCGCTCCGCGCTTCGCCAACCGTCAGGGCGGCTACACCCGCATCCTGAAGATGGGCTTCCGCAACGGCGACAACGCCCCGATGGCCTACATGGAACTCACCGAGCGCGCCGCCGCCGTTGAGGAAGTCGCCGCGCCGGCTCCCGCCGCCGCCGCCGCTCCCGCCGAGGACGTCAAGGCTGAGTAATCGGTCCGCGGCGCGCCCCTCGTGAGGTGCGCCGGATCCGAACCCGTCGAGAGCCCGCTCTCTCCCATCGTGGAGGCGCGGGCTTTTGCATATCCGCAGGAGAGAGACCTCATGGACAGCATGCGCATCGACAAATGGCTCTGGGCCGCCCGCTTCTTCAAGACCCGCTCGCTCGCACAGGACGAGGTGGGGCTCGGGCGTGTCCTCGTGGGCGGGCAGCGCGCCAAGCCCTCGCGCGACGTGCGCGTCGGCGACCGGCTGGAGATCCACCGCGGCGAGGAGACCTTCACCGTCTACGTCGAGGGGCTCTCCAACGTCCGCGGTCCCGCCGCCGCAGCGCAGCAGCTCTACCGCGAGACCGAGGAGAGCCGCGTCGCCCGCGAGACGAAGAAGGCCGCCATGAAGCTCGCGTTCGAACCCTCGACCACGATCCGGCAGGGGCGTCCGACGAAGCGCGAGGGGCGGGAGCTGCGCCGCTTCAAGGAAAGCTTCTGACCGCCCGGACCTTCAGCAGAATGAAGAACGGCCCGCCGTCCCCTCAGGAGGGAGCGGCGGGCCGTTCTTCTTCAGATGGCCTCGGCTTCAGGCGGGTCGCCTTAGTAGCTGTAGCCTTCCTTGATCCAGCGCGCGACGTCGAGCGCGCAGTACGTGAGGATGCCGTCGGCGCCCGCACGCTTGAAGCACACCATCGTCTCGAAGGTGATCTTCTTCTCGTCGATTGCGCCCGCGGCGGCGGCGAACTTGATCATCGCGTATTCACCCGACACGTGATAGGCGAAGGTCGGCGCGCCGAACTCCTGCTTCACGCGCCAGAGAACGTCGAGGTAGGGCACGCCCGGCTTGACCATCACCATGTCGGCGCCTTCGGCGAGGTCGAGCCCCACCTCCCAGAGCGCCTCGTTGCCGTTGGCCGGGTCCTGCTGGTAGACGGCCTTGTTCGACTTGCCGAGGTTCGAGGAGGAACCGACGGCGTCGCGGAACGGGCCGTAGTAGCTCGAGGCGTACTTGGCCGAGTAGGCCATGATGCGCGTGTTGATGAGGCCTTCGGCTTCGAGCGCCTTGCGGATCACGCCGATGCGGCCGTCCATCATGTCGGACGGGGCGACCACGTCCGCACCCGCCTTCGCCTGGGCCATCACCTGGCGCACGAGCATCTCGATCGTCTCGTCGTTGAGGATGTAGCCCGTCTCGTCGATGAGGCCGTCCTGGCCGTGGGTCGTGTACGGGTCGAGCGCGACGTCGCACATCACGCCCAGCTGCGGGTAGGCGGCCTTCAGGGCCTTGACGGCGCGCGGAATGAGGCCGTCGGGATTGGCCGCCTCGCGGCCGTCCGGGGTCTTGAGGTCGTCCTCGATGTGCGGGAAGAGCGCGATCATCGGGATGCCGAGCTCGACGCATTCGCCGGCGACCTTCAGAAGCTCGTCGATCGTGAGGCGGTCCACGCCGGGCATGCTCGGCACGGACTCGCGTCGGGCGGCCCCCTCCATCACGAAGACCGGAAGGATGAGGTCGTTCGGCGTGACCACGTTCTCGCGCATGAGGCGGCGGGAGAAGTCGTCATGACGCATGCGGCGCATGCGCACCATCGGATAGGCACCAAGAGTCTGCATTTGGAAATTACCTCTGAGTGGACCCGGAGCCTTCGCTTCGGGTGGAAACGGGAGCCGCGGCGGCGGGGGCGGCGGGCGCCGGCAGCCAGGATTCGAGCGTGCGGGCGAGCTCTTCGACGCCCTCGCGCTTCAGACCGGAGAAGAACTGCACGCTCACCTGGGGACCGAAGGCCGCGGCGCGGGCTTCGGCCGCCTTCAGGGTGGCGCGGCGCTCCATGTTCTTGATCTGGTCGCACTTGTTGAGTAGCCAGAGCATCTTCACTTCGGGGCGGCCGCGCATGAACTCGATGAGCCACTCGTCGGTCGGCATGAAGGGACGGCGCGCGTCCATCACGATCACAAGGCCCGCGAGCTGCTCGCGCTTGGCGATGTAGCCGCCCACGAGGTCGGACCAGGAGCCGCGCACGGACTCGTTTGCCTTGGCGAAGCCGTAGCCCGGCAGGTCCACGAGGCGGCCGACCGTTTCGCGCGCGCGCCCGTCGGGCGTCTTGCGCGAGAGTTCGAAGAAGTTGATGAGCTGCGTGCGCCCGGGCGTCTTCGAGGCGAAGGCGAGGCGCGTCTTGCGCGTGAGCACGTTGATCGTGGTCGACTTGCCGGCGTTGGAACGGCCGGCGAAGGCGATTTCGGGCTCAAGGTCCGTCGGCAGGCCGGAGAGCTTGGCGGCGGAAATTTGGAAGCGGGCGGAATCGAAGAGGCTCACGGAGAAACGGAATCCGAAAAAAGGACGGTGCGCAGGGCGAGGCGCTGCGGCCCCGGAACGCCCCGGACATCACCGGGAAAAAGCCTCATTATCGTAGAAATCCGATCTTACCCGCGGGTTAAAGCGCTTTGGCCGGAGGCGGCGGACGCCGCCCCCGCGCGCCGTCGTCAGAGGCTCCGGCCGAAGACGTCGTTCGTCTGCATCGTGGTGCGGATGAAGGTCGTGCGCATCGTGAGCTCCTTGAGCCGCCGCGCGCCCACGTAGGTGCACGCTGAGCGCACGCCGCCGAGGATCCCCTGCACGGTGTCCTCAACGGGACCGCGCGCCGGGATCAGCACGGACTTCCCTTCGGCGGCGCGGTACTTGGCGACGCCGCCCGCGTACTTGTCCATCGCGTCCTTGCTGCTCATGCCGTAGAAGCGCTTGTAGAGCTTGCCCTCGAGCTTGACCGTGTCGCCCGCGGCCTCGTCGTGGCCGGCGAGCATGCCGCCGAGCATCACGAAGTCGGCGCCGCCGCCGAAGGCCTTGGCGATGTCGCCCGGTACCGTGCAGCCGCCGTCGGCGCAGATGCGCCCGCCGAGGCCGTGCGCGGCGTCGGCGCACTCGATGATCGCGGAGAGCTGCGGGTACCCGACGCCCGTCATCTTGCGGGTCGTGCAGACCGAGCCCGGCCCGATGCCGACCTTGACGATGTCGGCGCCCGCGAGGAGGAGCTCTTCGGTCATGTCGCCCGTGACGACGTTGCCCGCCATCACGACGCATTCCGGGCAGGCCTCGCGGGCCTTCTTCACGAAGGCGACGAAGGCTTCGGTGTAGCCGTTGGCGACGTCGATGCAGAGGTACTTCACCGCGCCCTGCGGAGCCTTGGCGCGCACGGCGAGGAACTTCTCCCAGTCCGAGTCCGAGATGCCGAGCGAGTAGAAGGCCGTGTGCTTCGCCTCAAGCTCGGAGAAGAACGCGACGTACTCCTCGACCGAATAGTGCTTGCACAGCGCCGTGGACATGCCGTGACGGCCGAGCGCACGGGCCATCTCGAAGGTGCCCGTCGTGTCCATGTTCGCCGCGATGATCGGGATGGCGTGGTACGCCTCGGGGGAGTGGCGGAACTTGAACTCGCGCGTGATGTCCACCTCGCTGCGGCTCGTGAGGGTGGAGCGCTTCGGGCGGATGAGGACGTCCTTGAAGTCGAGACGGACGGTGTTTTCGATGTGCATGGATCGGTGCCTCCTCAAGGGGCCTGGGCGCGCGGCCCCCTTCGGGCCCGCACGCGGAGTGTTCGGAGCAGTCCGCGCGGCGGAGTGCGGACACAAAAAACGCCGCATTCCGGGGAGCTCCCGGAATCCGGCGTTGATTGATTCTACAGAATTTTCGCCTGCGGCCGCCGTCAGTCGGCGACGCGGCGGCGCTGCGCGAAGCCGAGGGCCTCCTCGAAGAGCCGGTCGGCGTGCGCGGGGTCGACGGCCGGGGAGGCGAAGCCGAGCCGCGCCTCGCCCGCCGAGAGGTCGAGCACCGTCTGCGGGCGGCGCAGCGGCAGCACCCGGCCGCCGTCGACCATCACCTCCATCGGCAGCGGCCGGGAGTTGTAGGTCGAGGCCATCGACATGCCGTAGGCGCCCGCGGTGCGCACGGCGAGCAGGTCGCCCGCCTCGACGGCGAGGTCGCGGTCGTTGCCGAGGAAGTCGGTGGACTCGCACACGGGGCCGACCACGTTGAGGATCTGGCGCTTCGCCTTCGGATTGGGGCGCACGGGCTCGATCGCGTGGTAGCTGCCGTAGATCGCCGGACGGATGAGCTCGGTCATCGAGGCGTCCACGATGCAGAACTGCCGCTCGAAGAGCCCCGACTTCAGGTACTGCACGGTCGTGAGGAGCACCGCCGCCTGCGCGATGATCGAGCGGCCGGGCTCGACGAAGATCTCGATGTCGGGAATGTGCACTTCGCGCCGCACCGCTTCGACGAGGGCGGGGATGAGCACGGAGGGCTCAAGGGCCTTCTCCTCGGGGTGGTAGGCGACGCCCGCACCGCCGCCGAGGTCGATGTGCGAGAGCGTGATGCCGCGCTTCTGAAGCTCGTTGACGAACTTCGCGAGCACCTCGACCATCTGCAGATACGGGGCGACGGATTCGACGAGGCTGCCGATGTGGCAGGAGATGCCCTCGATGTGGATGTTCGGGAGCTTCGCGGCCTTCTCGTAGAGCGGGATCACCTCGGTGAGCTTCACGCCGAACTTCGAGTCGCCGAGTCCCGTCGCGACGTGCGCGTCCACGTGCGCGTCGATGTTGGGGTTGACGCGCACCGAGACGTGCGCGGTGCGCCCAAGCGCGAGGGCGACGTCGTGGATGCGGTCGAGCTCCGCGGGGCTCTCGATGTTGAAGCACCGGATGCCCGCCTCGAGCGCGAAGGCGATGTCCGCCTCGCCCTTGCCCACGCCCGAGTAGACGATCTTCTTCGGATCGCCACCCGCCTCGAGGGCGCGTAGGATCTCTCCGCCGCTCACGCAGTCGAAGCCCGCGCCGAGCGAGGCGACGAGCTCGAGGATGCCGCGCGTGCTCGCGGCCTTGACGGCGTAGCAGACCTGGTGGGGCGCGTCGCCGAAGGCCGCCTCGTAGGCGCGCACGCGTTCGGCGACGGCCGCGCGGGAATAGACGTAGACGGGCGTGCCGTAGCGCCGGGCGACGTCCGCGAGCGCAACGTCCTCGCAGAAGAGCTCGCCCTCGGGCGTGCGCCAGAAGCCCACGCCCGTCGAAAGGGAGTCGGGACGGTTAAGATTCTCGGCCATGGTTCAGTCTCCAGCGGCGCCGGTTGCGGCGGGCGGTTCGTCGGGCATGTAGAGCGGCCCCTTCAGTCCGCACCCCGAAAGGGCGAGCGTGAGGAGCAGAGTGATGCCGGCGATGCCGGCGGCGAAGGTTTTTTTCATTGAGGGAAACGCAATGACGGAAACGGAATTTCTCGAACTCGCCGAGGCGGAGATGAACCGCCTGCAGGACGAGGTCGAGGCGAAGTACGACGATGCGGACTGCACGCGCAGCGGCAACGTCCTCACCATCGAGCTCGAGGACGGCGCCGAGGTCGTGGTGAACATCCAGGCGCCCATGCAGGAGATCTGGCTCGCCTCGCATCTCGGGGGCTATCACTTCGCCCCCCGGGCGGGCGACTGGATCTCGTCGCGCGATGGACGGAACATCCGCACGGTGCTCTTCGAGGCCCTGGACGCGCTCATCGCCCGCGGCCACTGAGGCGCCGCGCACGCACGCGCTCCACATTTTATCGGGCCCGCCGAAGCCGGCCGCTCCGCGGCCGGACCGGCGGGCCTTCTTTTCGCGGGGGGTTCTGCCGAGGCGTTCTGAGCCGCGTCAGAAGATCTGGTCGCGCACGAGGTCGCGCGCCGCCTGGTCGACGGAGAGCGCCGAGGCGTCGTCCACTCCGCCCACCGGATCGCGATAGAAGTAGAGCCCGTCGCGCTCGACCACGCTTTCGGGCTGCACGCGGGTGGTTTCGGGAACGTCCTTGAGCGCGGTGCGCATGTAGTCCACCCAGATCGGCAGCACGAGGCCGCCGCCCGTCTCGCGGCTGCCGAGGGGCTTGGGCTGGTCGTAGCCCATCCAGCCCACGGCGACCGTGTTGCCCGCGTAGCCGCAGAACCAGGCGTCCTGACTGTCGTTCGAGGTGCCCGTCTTGCCGGCGATGTCGTCGCGCTTGAGGAGTGCGGTGGCGCGCCGCGCGGTGCCGTTCACCGCGACGCGGTGCAGGAGCGAGTTCATCACGAAGGCGTTGCGCTCGTCCACGGCGCGGATCGAGGGGTCGCCCGCCTGGCGGTTCGTCGCCTGCATCAGGGTTGCGCCCGTCGCGTCGGTGACGCGGTCGATGAGGTAGGGCTGCACGCGGTAGCCGCCGTTGGCGAAGACCATGTAGCCGCCCAACATCTGCCAGGGCGTGACGCTGCCCGCGCCGAGCGCCATCGGGAGGTTGGCCGGGTGGTTCTTCGCGGCGAACCCGAAGCGCTCGATGTACTGCTGCGCATAGGCGGGCGTGATCGCCTGCATGATGCGGATCGAGACGAGGTTCTTCGAGAGCTCGAGCGCGCGGTAGAGCGGCATCGGGCCGTCGAAGCGCCCCTCGTAGTTCTTCGGCTCCCAAAGCTTGCCGCCGGTGAGCTTCGGGTCGATCGAGATCGGCGCGTCGTTGATCACCGTCGCGGGCGTGAAGCCGCGCTCGAGCGCGGCCGAGTAGATGAAGGGTTTGAAGGAGCTGCCCGGCTGCCGCCACGCCTGCGTGACGTGGTTGAACATGTTGAGGTTGAAGTCGAACCCGCCCACGAGTGCATGCACGGCGCCCGTGTTGAAGTCCGCCGCGACGAAGGCCGTCTCGACGCGCGGCACCTGTCCGAGCGTCCAGATCTTGTCGGCGTTCTTGCCGCTGAGCGGATGCATCACGCGGATGATCGAGCCCGGCACGATCGGCTCGATTCCGCGGGCGGGCTTCGCGGCGAGGTGGCGCCGCGCGAAGCGCAGGCTCTCCTCATCGAGCTCCACGGTTTCCGTGGGCGAGATCGCCGCGACGATCTTCTTGGGCGAGGCTTCGAGCACCACCGCTGGGAGCATGAAGGGCGAGGAGGTCCGGTGCTCGAGCGCGGCGCGGATCACCTTCGGACGGTCCGCCGCGGCGCCGAGATCGACGCGGCCCTCGGGGCCGCGGTAGCCGTAGCGGTGGTCGTAGGCGATCAGATGGCGGCGCACGGACTCGACCGCGGCGCGCTGCTCTTCGGTGCGGATCGTCGTGTAGACGTTCAGGCCGCGCGTATAGGTTTCGCTGCCGAAGATGTCGTACATCAGCATGCGCGCGAGTTCGGCGGCGTAGTGCGCCGTGACGGTGTCGGCCGAGGCGTTGGTGTTCACCGGCGCGTCGGGCTCCACGGCCTTGCGCACTTGCATCGGGAGCGACTTCTCCGTCTGGTAGGTGAGCTCGTCGATGCGCCCGAGGTCGTACATGCGGCGCAGCACGTAGTTGCGGCGCATCGTCGCGCGCGTTGGGTTGACGATCGGGTTGTAGGCCGAGGGCGCCACGGGCAGGCCGGCGATCGTCGCCGCCTCGCCCACGGAGATCTGGTCGAGCGGCCGGCCGAAGTACGTCCGCGCCGCGGAGGCGAAGCCGTAGGCGCGCTGCCCGAGGTAGATCTGGTTCATGTAGATCTCGAGGATCTGGTCCTTCGTGAGCTCGTGCTCGATCTTGAAGGACATGGCGATCTCATAGAGCTTGCGCGTGTAAGTGCGCTGCGTCGTGAGGAAGAAGTTCCTCGCCACCTGCATCGTGATGGTCGAGCCGCCCTGGCCGCGGCGGCCCGTGAGGACGTTGATCACGGCCGCGCGCAGGATGCCCGTCACTTCGATGCCCGGGTGCTCGTAGAACCCGTCGTCCTCGGCCGAGAGGATCGCGTCCTTCACGTGCTGCGGCACGTCGGCGATCTTCACGAAGTCGCGCCGCTCCTCGCCGAATTCGCCGATGAGCTTTCCGTCGGCGCTCCAGACGCGCAGCGGCACCTTCGGACGGTAGTCCGTGAGGGCGTCGATCGGCGGGAGCTGCTGATAGATGTAGGCGAAGACGAAGACGCACAGAAGCACGCCGGAGGCGGCGCCCGCGGCGCACACGCCGACGGTCCAGCGCAGGATGCTCCAGAAGGTGGAGCGCTTCGGGGCGCCGGCGGACTTCTTGTTGTTGCGGGGAGTCGGCACGAGGAGACCTCATGTTGGGCGGCGGACACGGGTCGCGCGGCCTGAAGAAGGAGAAACGGCGGCATTATAAAAAGCCGGCCCGGCGGGCGCCCGCCGGGG
>NZ_DAVZJY010000098.1:0-8508 GCF_052272535.1 Sutterella sp.
CGCCGCGGCGGCGCAGGGCCGGAGCGGGAAGCTCCAGGAGCTGCGCCGCGCGGGCGTTGACGCAGTCGTACGCCGCCCTCTCGAGCCGCGCATGGTGAAAGCACCCGGCATCGGTCAAGCGGATCCAGTCCGCGCCTCCGGTGACGAGCCCCGCGGCGCGCCATTGCGCGATGAGCGGTTCAAGAACGGGCGCGAGCACGAGGCCGGAGCGCCGTTCAACGGCCTTGACGGAGAAGCGCCCTTCGAAGACGCCGCGCACGAGGAGCGTCGCGGCGCGCCAGGCGGGTTCGGGCCGGGAGACTTCGGCAACGGCCCGGCGGCCCATCCAGACGGCCGAGTACCAGGCTTCCAGAGCGCCTTCGATGCGGTAGGTCCACCCGAAGAGCCGACCTTGGGCGCCCGAACCAAAGACCAGGCGGTCGGCGTCGCCGAGCGCAAGGGCCTCGAAGAGGCTCCGGTCGCGCTCGGTGCGCCCCCAGCGCACGGAGGTGCGCCGGTCCCAGCCTTCGCCCGCCAAAAGGCCGCAGGCCCGGCGGTGCGATTCCGCGAGGAGCTCCGCCCCGGCGGCGCGCTCGGTCTTCACGCGGGCGCCCGGGAAGTCGGGCTCGCCCGCGGCGCGCAGCGTGAGGCCGTCGAGCGGGAGGCTCGAGGCCGTCCTCAGGTCGCTCTCCCAGACGTCGAGCGACTGTCCCGGAAGGCCGTAGTTCAACTCCACCGCCACGCCCGCCTCGTCGTACTGCGCGAGGCGCTCCAAGAGGCGCGCGGCCTCAAAGCCATCCTCGACGCGTCCGACGGCGCGGCGCACGGCCGTGTTGAAGCTCCGCACGGGAAATTCAAAGCGCGTGACGCCGCCGGCCAAGGCCGCCTCCATCTTCTCCTCGGTGAAGTGATGCACGCGCGCCTCCATCACCACCTCGCAGTCGTTCGCGAGCGGCAGCAGCCGCCGCGCATTCGAGAGAATCCTCAGGATGTCCACCGCTTCGAGCGCGGTGGGATTGCCCCCGCCAATCCGCAGCGCCTGCACGGGCGCGCCCGACTGCGCGTGCGTTCCGCTCCAGACGGCCATCTCCTTCACGACGGCGTCGGCGTAGCGGCTGCTCTCGAGCTGCCGGTATTCGTTCTGCCAGCAGCCGCACCCCTCGCACTTCGTCTCGCAGAAAGGCACATGCACTTCGGCGACGGTCGGCCCTCGGCGCGTCCGCTCGAGGAGCATCTCCAGGGCTTCGGCCGCATCCGTCCCGTGAAGCGCCTCCGCGTCGGAGCGCTCTGCCCCGGAGGCCTTCGGCTCTTCGAGCGCAAAGGCGCCGAGCCGCGGGTCGACGTCCGGCGCATGAGGGCGGGCGGGCCGGGCCGGAGACGACGGGACGGTTTGGGAGAGAGGCTGCGCGACGACTTCAGGCATGGCAGGGCATCCGGACGGTGAGGTGGGTGGGTGCCCTGATTCTAAATGAGAACGATTAGCTTTCTCTAAGGCGATTGACGGAGCGGCCCTGCGAAGGCGCAGAAGGGAGGGCGTCGAGAACGGACGGACGGGACGGGACGGGACGGGACGCGTCGTGCAGGCGGCCCGTCTGCGGCGGAGCCGTCAGGCCTTGGGCGCCTCTTCTACAGCGGGCTTCGCCGCAGCGTTTTGCGAGTCGGCCGCTTCGGCCGGCATCGCGGCCCTGGCCGAGCGCCAGAGCTTCGAGCGATCGAAGATGGCGACCTCCGGTTCGGCCGCGCCCCCGAGCGCCTTCACCGTTTCGGAGAGCCGCTTGATCTCGGCGCTCTGCGCCTCGACGACGCGCACGAGCTCGAGGATCGAGCTCGCGTACGGGTCGCGGTCCGCCGCGCCGACGCCGTAGGCGTGGAAGGGTTCGGCCGCCTTCTTCTCGTCCGCGGGGGCGTCCATCTTCGACTTCTGCGCGGCGATGCGCCCCGGGACGCCCATCACGGTGGCGCCCGCCGGAACGGGCTTCACCACAACGGCGTTGGAGCCGATCTGCGCGCCGTCGCCCACCGTGAAGGAGCCGAGCACCTTCGCGCCCGCGCCCACGACAACGCCGCGGCCCAGAGTCGGGTGGCGCTTTGCACCCTTCGTGAGCGAGGTGCCGCCCAGGGTCACCCCGTGGTAGATCGTGCAGTCGTCGCCCACCTCCGCCGTCTCGCCGATCACGACGCCCATGCCGTGGTCGATGAAGACGCGGCGACCGATCTTCGCGCCCGGGTGGATTTCAATGCCGGTCAGGAACCGGCCGACGTGCGAGACCCAGCGCGCGAAGCCCTCCCAACCCTGCAGCAGGCACCAGTGGGCCGCGCGGTGGATGATGAGGGCGTGAAAGCCCGGATAGGCGAAGAGGATCTCGGCGGTGTTATGCGCGGCCGGGTCCTTTTCCTTGATGGTGGCGATGAGTTCGCGGGCGTCTTCAAACATGTCCTTGGGCTTCCTTCTGGGTTCGGCGGATGGGGGCGGCTTCAGTCTTCGTCGGGGGCGGTCTGCGCTAAGCAGCCGGGCGCCTGCGCAGGCTCCGCCTTTTGTCCCTTCTTGCGGCCGATGCGCTCGCGCTTGGGCTCGATGATCGCCGCGCAGATGCCGCGCAGGAGCGCGAGCTCGTTCTTCGAGAGGCCCGAGCGGCTGAAGATCCGGCGCGTCATGTCCATCAGGTGCCTCGGGTTCTTCGGGTTGTGGTAGCCGCAGGCGGCCATCGCCTGCTCCCAGTGCCCGTAGAACCCCTCGATCGCCTCGGACGAGGCGGGTTCATCCCCTGCAAAGCGTCCCTGCCAGTCGTAGAGCTCGCTCGTGCGCCCCTCGGCCGCGAGGAGCGCCATCTGCATTTCGTAGGCGGCGATCTGCACGGCCTGCGAGAGGTTGAGGCTCGGGCTCGCCGGGTCGGCGGGAATCGCCGCGCACCCTTGGCAGAGCATGATCTCCTCGTTCGTCATGCCGCTGCGCTCAGTGCCGAAGACGAAGGCGAGGTCGCCCTCCATCTGATCGAGCCAGGCGGCGGCCTTGCCCGCCGCCTCGCGCATGGGCGAGAGCTTCGGGCCGTACTCGCGGTCGTAGCCCGTCATCGCCCAGGCGAAGGTGACGCCTTCGAGGGCTTCGGCGAGGGTCTCGTGCATGCGTGAATTCTGCAGCACGTCCACCGAGCTCGTCGCGTACGCGACCGCTTCGGGGTGCGTGCGGTAGCCGCGCTCCCATGGGGCGACGACCCGCAGGTCGCGGAATCCCATGGTCTTCACGGCGCGTGCGGCCGAACCGATGTTGCCCGGATGCGCGGGCTCGCAGAGGATGAAGCGGACGCGCCCGGAGAGCGCAGGCGTTTGCTGCATGGATGAAGTCGGAGGGCGCTGCGGCCGCCCGGAGGGAAAAAGGGGATGGTTGAGCGGAGCCGCTTATTGTACGGCGGCGGCCCGCAGGTCAGTGAAAACACCGGGCCCGGAGGGAGGCGGCGTCAGCCGCGGGACGCCTCGGGCGTCCTGACGAGGAGCGCCACGGCCTGCGCCATCATGCCCTCCTCGTGCCCGACGGCGTCCATCCTTTCGTTTGTCTTCGCCTTGACGGAGACCTGCTCCACCGCGACGCCGAGGGTCTGCGCGACGCTCTCGCGGATCGCCTTCATGTGGGGGCCGATCTTCGGGCGCTCGGCGACCAAGGTCGCGTCCACGTTGACGATCGTCCACCCGGCGCGGCGCGCGAGCTCAACGACGGCCCGGAGGAGCTTCCGGCTGTCCGCGCCCTTCCACTGCGGGTCCGAGGGCGGGAAGTGTTGCCCGATGTCGCCCAGGGCCGCGGCCCCGAGGACCGCGTCGGTCAAGGCATGGAGGAGCACGTCGGCGTCCGAGTGCCCGTCGAGGCCCTTTTCAAACGGAATCTCGACACCGCCGAGGATGAGCCTGCGGCCTTCGACCAACCGGTGCGAGTCGTAGCCCTGCCCCACGCGGATCTGCGGAATCTGAGGCGCCTGCATGTTCTTCTCTCCCAAAATGAGTTCGGCGAGCTTCTCGTCGCCCGGTTCCGTGACCTTGAGGTTGGCCGACCGGCAGGAGACCACCTTGACGGGCAGCCCCAGCCGCTCGACGGCGCTCGCCTCGTCGGTGACGCCCGCGAGTCCGGCGGTGAGCGCACGGAGCAGCGTCCCCACGCGGAAGAGCTGCGGCGTCGCGGCGCGCCAGAGGTCCGCACGCGGCACCGTTTCGAGGATCATCCGCTGCGGATCGGCGCGCTTCACCGTGTCGGCCATCGGCACGGCGAGGATGCCGCCCGCGAGGTCGCCGTGGGCGTCGCCCAGAACTTCGTCGATCAGGTGGTTCACTTCCGAAGGCCGCACGCAGGGGCGCGCCGCGTCGTGCACGAGCACCCACGCATCGCCCGGGAGCTGCGCCGCCGTGAGGCCGCCCAGCACCGAGTCCGCGCGCTCCGCGCCTCCGGCGCGCAGCACCTTCACGCGCGGCGAAAAGGTCTTCGCCACCTCGTCGATCCAGGCGTCGGCGGCGCTCACCACGACGAAGATCCGCTCGATGCGCGAGACGCGCTCGAGCGCCCGCACGGTCTGCGCGAGCATCGGCTCGCCCGCCACGGTCATGTACTGCTTCGGACGGTCCGCGCCCATGCGGCGGCCGACGCCGGCGGCGGGAATGAGCGCGTAGATGTGGGTTTCGGACGTTTCGGACACGAAGCCGCCTCCTCTTATGATCGGACGGGAAAAATGTTTCGAAGTTCGAAGTCTAGCGGTGTGCGGGCATGCTTGACTGATAGGATTCCCAACCCCGCGACCGGGACCCCGTCATCAACCCCGCCGCATCGACCCCCGCATCATCTCTTTCCCAGGAACCCATGGAAACGCTCGTCGAACGACTCATGTACGCCACGCGCTGGCTCCTCGCGCCCATCTACATCGGGCTCTCCTGCGCGCTCCTCGCGCTCGCCGTCAAGTTCTATCAGGAGGTCTTTCACGTGCTCCCGCACGTGATGGAGCTCTCCGAATCGGACCTCATCCTCACGATCCTCTCGATGATCGACATGGGTCTCGTGGGCGGCCTCCTCGTGATGGTGATGTTCTCGGGCTACGGGACCACACATAGGTTCATGCAAGTACGCTACAGTCCATTTACTTTTGATTTTCCTGAGAATGCTCCAAAAAATGCTCCATAGCAGTGCATGGAGGTACGTACACTGCCAATGGTTTTAGGTACACTGCATGGTACATGTAAATTACTGGACCTTTGCGAGGTGTACTAGCGATGCCGAGAAAAGCAAAAGAACTGACTGACAAGGGGATCAAGGCCGCGTTGAAGGCGTTCGACGCAAGCGACAAAAAGGTAAAAACCCTCACGGATGGACGTAATCCGGGCCTGCGGCTGGAAATGACTCGCGGGACGAAGGGCGTACTCGCGCGCTGGTGCTTTAAGAAACAGGCGTCGCTCTCGTTTCCGCAGGGCATTAACCTCGGGCTAGGAGCCTACGGCGAAAGGGCTCCAGGCGTGTCATTGAGTGGGGCACGTCGAAAGGCCGAGGAGTACGCACAGATGATCGCGGCGGGCCTCAATCCGAAGGAAGAACGCGAAAGGGTGGAGCGCGCCAAGGTGGAGGCGAAACAACTTTCGGCGGCGGAAGAGCGCAAGCGCACGCCGTTCAAGATCGTCGCGGAAGAGTGGGTGGAAGACTCGCAAGCAACTGGGGTGTGGGTGAATGATTCTCGCGGCGCTGATAAGGCGCGGTCCGTTCTCAAAAACTGGATTAACCCGGTACTCGGTGAGAAGCCGATCAACGAGGTAGATCGAATTGCCTGCGTTGATTTAATGAAGTACCGAGAACTCGCTTCGCATCCCTCAGAAGTCAAGGCCCGTAAGATAGTCAACGACATCTGTATCTGGGCTTACGGTAAGGGGTACCGAGACTCCGATCAAAAGCCGGCCAGCCTTAGAGATTCGTATTTCCAAAGTGCTTGTAAACCGTATCTGCGGAATCGTCGCCCATCCCATCATTTCGGTGCGCTCCCGCCGGAAGATATGCCGGAGTTCATGCAACAGCTGAGGCGAATGCCCGAGATGGACGCACGGGCGTTGGAGTTCATGATCTTGACCGTAGGGCGTCAGGATTCAATCTGTAATGATCGCAAGGACCAGGGATTAGTTTCCGGACTTCGCTGGGACCATTTAGATCTAGTGCGCGGAATTTGGCATCAACCCAAAGAATTGACCAAAATGAAGCGTGACGGCGGGATCGATCTGATGCTTTCATCTTATGCGGTGGAGCTCCTGCGGGGGTTAGAGCGTAGGGAGGGCAATCCTTTCGTATTCCCGGATGGTTGGAGCCATCGACCGAGATCAATATCGGTTATGAAAATGAGACGTGTTATTGCCCGAATGAATCGTATGCGAGATCGTGCCG
Organism: Sutterella sp.; assembly: GCF_052272535.1. Lineage (NCBI taxonomy): Bacteria > Pseudomonadati > Pseudomonadota > Betaproteobacteria > Burkholderiales > Sutterellaceae > Sutterella > Sutterella sp. Next base: position 6,374 of record NZ_DAVZJY010000098.1, read on the forward strand.
AGCTCCCCCTTTGGATTGATCCGCAGAAAAGTAAGGCAACCGGCGAACTGTGTGAAGTAACGCCGCACGCGATGAGATCGACATTTCTGACCTGGGTGACGTCGCCTAATCATAAAAACTACCTTCGCTTCAATCGCGATATTGCTGATCTTTGCCTGGATCATGAGATTAAGGACTCATTGGGGCATGCGTACTATCGAATCGGGCTTTCTTCGGAACATGAGCGGCATGCTCGCGAAATCATGGAGGCCTGGGGCCGCTACTGCATGACCGGGAAGTGGCCTGACGAACCCGACGATGTGGCCGCCGCCGAGGAGGCGCCTCAGGCCTGATCGGCCGCTGACGCCGCCGGCTGGAACCCCGCTGAAGCTAGATGCTCGGCGGGGTTTTTGATTGCCCGTTTCTCTCGTTTCTCTTTCTTATTTATTCTTTTTAATTATCTATAAATAGGTAGTACAAACAATTAAAGGGGTAACGCGGTAACTCTGTGCGCAAACATTCGCATGCGCCTATATCTCGGTTACATGGGTTACACGGTTACTCCCTAGAGCCGCAGGCGTTTTCGGGGTGGTGCTGAAGTTACGTAACTTGACGCATCAGTTACACGCGGCGTTCGGCGCCCCTCCGGACGGCTGTTCCTGGCTTCTCCAGCTCGCGCGCTGGTGAGCGTGAGCGACGTAGCGGCGTGGACGAACGGCCGCTCGGTGAGCGCCTCCCTTCGGCTTCACGGGCGCGCACGACGCGGCCGGCGGCGGTGACGAACGTCGAGCGCGTCCAGGTGCTTGCGCCCCGAGCATGACCGCCTGCACGACGAACACGGGCTCTAGCCGAACGCCGGCTTCATGACCCGCACGGCGGCGGTGCTCATGATCCCCGAGGTCGAGAACGACGCGCACGACGCTCACGGGGCGGCCCGGGCGCCTCCCTTCGGCTTCTCGGCGCCGGTGATGATCGGGAACGTCGCCCACAACGCGCCCTCGGTTCGAGCGTGAGCATCGGGAGCTGGAGGGCCGCACGCGGTGCGCGTGGAGCGGCGCGGGAACCTCCCTCACGCCGAAGTCGGTTGCACCCGCCCGAGCGGCTGGACTTCCTGGCGGTCCCCGTCGAGCCTGACGCGGCCGACGCCGCCGAGGCCGTGCAGGCGCCCACGGCGCCCACGGCTCCAGGGACTGTTCCCGAACTGACGATTGCGCTCCAGGGCCCCGAGCGACGGCCCTGGCTGTGAGGTGAACGCCGTGCGCATCGGGCTTCATGACCGGCTTGACGGGCGCGGCGCGTGCGCTGATGCGGCTCCAGCGCGGCGGGGACGTGCAGGCCGCCCGAACGGCGTCCAAGGACGCACACGCGGCCCCTAGGGGGAGGGGCGGGTAAAAAGTCCAGGGGAAGCGGCTCTAGACCGCGCCCCTAGCCAAATTTTTGCGCGTGCAAATTCCCATCGTTTTTGCCCATTAATGCGCATATGGCATGCGATTGAAGGGCGGTCCTTCGCGCGTAAGGGACTTTCTTCACCGGTCCGCGCGCACGCGCGCGCGCGTGAGGGCTTGATGCGCTTCCTCTCGGCTTGATCCAGGTGCACCCGAGCTCGTGCAAGAGGCGGGGCCCTGAACGTCATAGGAGCGCCGTAGCGCACCGTTCCGGCCGCCGTAGGGAACTATCAAGCCCTGGTGGAAAGTTCCCCAAGGGCGCCCGCTCCGCACGCGCAATCCTGAATTTTCCGCTCAGTCCGCGCGCGCGCGTGAGGAATCGAGAAAATGAACAATTTGAACAGGCCATAAAAAGGGGCGGTCCTTCGCGCGCGTGAGGAACCGAATTTCTTTACCGTTCCGCGCGCATGCGCGCGCGTGAGGATTGTGAGGAATTTGAGGAGGCCATAAAAAAGGGACTCCGGTCCGCGCGTGAGGGATCGGGCGGCCGCGTGGTTGATCTGCACGTGGTGGATCGCGTGGACGGCGCGGTGGCTAGCCGTAGGAGGCCTCTAGGGGCGCGCCTACCTGCACGTGGTGGACGTTGCTGACGCCACAGGAGAGGGGCCTATCTGCACGTGGGGGAGCGACTTTCTTGTCCGTTCCGCGCGCGCGAGGGACCGGGCGGAAAACGCCGTAACCGATGGGCGGCATAGTTGTTCCATTGTTTAA
>NZ_DAVZJY010000099.1:0-8501 GCF_052272535.1 Sutterella sp.
CACCCGAAGATGCGAGGGTTTCTTGTTTAGAAAACCGGCAGGCGGCCCGTTCGGGGCAAACTGGGGTCGGGAAGAGCGCCGCCGGGGACTGGCCGCCCGTTCCCTCTTCGTCACCCGAGGGCGACGAGGTCGCAGCCCGCGGGAGCCGAGAGCGTGACGGTCATGTAGAGAACGCTGCCGTCGTGAGGTGCGGTCACAGTGTCAAGCACTTCGCCCGCGAAGTTCTCGATCCGGCCGAGCGTCTCGCCCGCCTTCACGAAGCTCCCGGGCCTGACGTTCGGGAACCAGAGGCCCGAACGCGTGCTCGAGACGTAGCTCGCCGCCGGGGCCTCGCGCTGCGCGGTGTTCTTCACCGCCTCGCCTTCGATGACGCCGAGGAACGCGAGGATCGACTTCATGTCGGCCATGTAGGCCTCGACGTCGGCTTCGTTCCAGAGCCCGAGCGAACCCCGTTCGATGAGGATCGAAGGCGTCCCGCGGATCGCGGCGCTGTTGTAGGCGCCGGTGGACGCCTGCGAGAGGACGCGCACGGGCACAGAGAGGTGCTCAGCCGCTTCACGGGCGCGCCGGGTGACCTCGAGCGCGCAGTTCCCCGGCACGTAGACGTAGGGCCAGAGGTCCTCGAAGAGGTCGCCGCCGTGGAGGTCGATGTAGAAATCCGCCTCGTCCTGGAGCTTCGTGATCGCCCAGGCGCGGCGTTGCGACGCCGTCCCCTCGGGGTCGCCCGGGAACATGCGGTTGATGTTCTCACCGTCCTCGGGGTTCACGGCCTTCGCGCGGGCGTCAAATGCCGCCGGGTTGACGAGCGGCACGACGGTGACCTCGCCCGCGGCGATGACTTCCTCAAAGAGCGCGGTGAGCCGGCGCGCGGTGAGGATCCCGGGGTATTCGCTCCCGTGGATGCCCGCGGTGATGAGCACCTTCGGGCCCGGACGGGCGCCCCGGAAGCGCAGGACCTGAATCCCGGTGCCGGGGAGGAGTTCAAAAGTTTCAGCCATCGGAAAACTTCCCTTTCCTGGTGGTTGGAGGGTGGTTAGAAATACGCCTGCTGCTCGACGTGCAGGGTCGAACCGTGCTCGGCCCCGACCTCCTCGTCGCGCTCCATCCTCGCCTCGGCCTCGGCGTCGGGCGCGTAGTGCACGCCGATGCCCATCACGGCCTTGAGGAGGTCCTGCGCATACGGATTCTTGATCTTGGAGATGCGGCGCATGTCGTCAACCTCCTCGACGAAGCTCCCGTTGTGCAGGAACCGCACGCGGTCGCAGAAGTAGGTGATCGCGGTGAGGTCGTGGGTGATGAAGACGTAGGAGAGGTTGAAGTCCCGCCGGAGGTCCTTCAGGAGGTCCATCACCTGAATCTGCGTGGCCGCGTCGAGCGAGCTGATCGCCTCATCGAGCAGGATGAAGCGCGGATGGAGCGCCACGGCGCGCGCGATGCAAACGCGCTGGAGCTGTCCGCCCGAAAGTTCGTGCGGATAGCGCGTGAGGAAGGACTCGTTGAGGCCCACGCGCTCAAGAAGTTCGATCGTGCGGCGCTTCTGCTCCTCCTTCGTGATGCGCTCGCCCTTCAGGCGCAGCGCCCGGAACGATTCGCCGATGATGCCCTGCACGCGGAAGCGCGGATTGGCCGACGTCGTGTAGTCCTGGAACACGATCGAGATGCCCTGCTCGATCTTCGCGCGCTCCTCGCGGGTGTGGCGCCCGTAGAGGCTCACGCCGTCAAGGCGCACTTCGCCCGAATCGGGCGCGAGAAGGCCCGAAAGAACGCGCCCGAAGGTGGACTTCCCCGAACCCGACTCGCCGATGATGCCGAGGCACTCACCCTCCTCGAGCTCGATCGAGAGCCCGTGGAGCACCTCCTGGCGCTCGCGCCCGAAGAGCTTCGTCTGGTTTTCCTTGCGGAACGACACGCGGATGTCTTTGGCTTCAAGCAGCATGGACGTCTTCTCCTCGAATGGCGCGGCTGAAGGTGTTCATGACGGCCGTGTGGCGGTCGATGAGTTCACGGGTGTAGGGGTCCTTCGCATGCTCGAAGATCTCCTCGGGGAGTCCCCGCTCGACGGCGAGACCCCGGTGCATCACGACGAGCTTGTCGGAGATGAGGGATAGGACGCCCAGGTCGTGCGAGATGAAGATCATCGCGGCGGCGCGCGACGCCTTGATCCGCATGAACTCCTGCATGATCGCGTACTGACTGATGGAGTCGATCGCGGTGGTCGGCTCGTCGCAGATGATGAGCGAAGGCTTCAACGCGATCGCGAGCCCGATCATCACGCGCTGGAGCATGCCGCCCGACATCTGGTGCGGGTACTTCTTGAGGACCTCCTCGGGATTGCGGATCTTCATGAGCTCGAGGATCTCAATCGACTTCCCGCGGATCTCGCGGCGGCTCCACGTGGTGTGCTCGGCGAAGGTCTCCGCCATCTGGTCGCCGATGCGGTAGAGCGGATCGAAGCAGCTCATCGGGTTCTGCAGAACCATGCAGATGTCCGAGCCCCTCAGGCGCCGGAGCGCTTCGGGCGACCGGTCGAGCAGACTCTCGCCCTTGAAGAAGACCCTGCCCTTCACCTCGAAGTTGCGCTCGAGGAGCCCGAGCATCGCCTTGGTGGTCATGGACTTGCCCGAGCCCGATTCGCCGAGGATGCCGAGGCATTCGCCCGGAGCGACCGAAAAGCTCACGCCCTTGACGAGTTGGGCGGACTTGTTGTCCTGGTGGAACGTGACGTGCAGGTCCTGCACGTCGAGAACGGGTGTGGGGGCGGACATCAGAGACGAACCTCCTTCGGGTCGAGGGCGTCGCGCAGACTGTCGCCCAGAAGATTGAAGACGCCGACGAGAACGACCACGGCGATGCCGGGGACGAGCATCTGCTCGGGATTGGAGACCATGACGTTCTTGGCTTCATTGAGCATCGCGCCCCATTCGGGCATCGGCGCCTGAACGCCGAGGCCGAGGAAGGAGAGCGTCGAGATGTTGAGGATCGCCCAGCCCGTGTCGAGGGACGCGAGCACGGCGAGCTCCGCGGCGATGCACGGCAGCATGTGGTGCGTGAGGATGAAGTAGTTCCCCGAACCGATCGAGCGCGAGTAGAGGATGAAGTTCGACTCGGTGTACTTCACCACCGCCGTGCGGATCATGCGGGCGTACCACGCCCACTTGATGAAGATGTTGGCGATGATGACGTTCTCAATGTTGACGCCCATCAGGGCGACGACCGCGAGGATCATGATCTGCGAGGGGAAGGAGAGCATCACGTCCACGACGCGCATGATCGCCTCGTCGATCGGGCCGCGGAAGTACCCCGCGAGGACGCCCATCAGAAGCCCCAGGCCGATCGTGCCCGCCATCGTTAGGAGCGAGAGGAAGAAGGTCGGTCGGATGCCGTAGAGCATGCGCGAAAAGACGCAGCGCCCGAGCTGATCGGTGCCGAGCGGGTACTCCCACGAGGGGCCGGCGAACTTCATCAGAATGTTGTTCTCATACGGGTCGTGCGGCGCGAGCCACGGCGCGAAGACGCCCGCGAGAACCGTGATGATGATCACGGCGAGGCAGAACTGCGTCACCGGATTCCTCAGAAAAACTTTCAGCATTTAGGCGGTCTCCTGCTTGCGCAGACGCGGATCGACGGCGCACTGGATGATGTCGAAGAGAAGGTTGAAGACCACGAAGAGCACGCCCATCATGAGGACGTAGGCCTGGATCACGGGGTAGTCGCGGTTGAAGATCGAGGTGATGCAGAGCTTGCCGAGACCGGGCCAGGCGAAGACGTTCTCCACGACGATCGTGCCGGCGATGAGCTGCGGGATCGACATGCCGATCGCGGTGACGCAGGACTGGAGCGAATTCTTGAGGACGTGCTTGACGAGAATCGCGCGCTGCTTCAGGCCGCGGACCTGCGCGTAGAGCACGTAGTCCTCGCGCATGTTCTCGAGCATGTTGTTGCGGATGAGGCGGATGTAGGTTGAGATGTAGGTGAGCGCCACCGTGAAGGCCGGCAGGATCAGGTGCCGCCAGCTGCCCGCGCCGCTCGTCGGCAGCAGGTCGAGCTTGATCGACACGAACCAGATGAGCAGCAGACCCACCCAGTAGGCCGGCATGGCGGTCGTGGCGAAGACGACGCCGCGCATGATGCGGTCGAACCAGCTGTCCTTGTAGACGGCCGAGAGGAAGCCGATCGGGAGGCTCAAGACGATCACGTAGACGAGGGAGAGGCCCGCCAACCAAAGCGTGGCCGGCAGGCACCGCCCCAACTCACCCAGGACGGTGCGCGAGGGGTTCGTGTAGCTCACGCCGAAGTCGCCCTGGAGGCAGTTCCAGACCCAGTCGAGGTAGCGCACGAAGAACGGGCGGTCAAGACCGAGCTCTGCGCGCACCTGCGCGATCGCCTCGGGCGTGATCACCGGCGTCTGGCGCACGCGCAGCGCCACCTCGGCCGGATCGGACGGAATGAGATTGATGAAGACGAAGCAGAAGAAGGAGATGACGAAGAGGAGCGGAATCGTCGCCAAGAGCCTTCGGATAACGTATTGACGCATCAGAACATCCCGCAGTCCGCCCCCATGAAGGAGCGGACCGCTCGAGAAGGAGAGAATTGTGCGTGTGGGGGGCGGGCGTGCGCAGAACGTGCGCCGCCGGCCTCCTCCGGGGGGATCCCCCGGGAGGACGCCCAGGTTCGCGAAAGGCCGCAGGACTTCGGGGGCCCCGGGTTCGGGAGCGCCCGCAGACGCCCTGCGGCCGATAAAACGCCGTCCCTCAGTGGACGGGAGCGGGCGGGAGCGGCCGCTACTTCCAGTACATGTCCGCGAAGGGGATCTCGTACTGGTTGGAGAGGAACCCGACGCCGCCCAGCTCGGCGCGGAAGAGCGCCTTGTTGGTCTCGTAGGTGACCGGGATGTAGACCGCGTCGTCGTGGAGGTGCGTCAGGACGTACTTGTAGAGGTCCTTCCTCTCGGCCTCGTCCGTGCTCGTCAGGATCTTGGTGATGCGGGCGTCGATTTCGGCCTTGTCGGGCAGACCGAGCTGGGCCTCATAGTCGCCGTAGACGCGCTGGCGCATGGCGGCGAGCGAGGACTGCGGATCGTACGGAGCGCCCCAGCAGATGTTGAAGACGGTGTCGAACTTGCCGTTCTTCATGTTGTCGCGGTAGGACTGCTCCTCTTCGCCGCGGATCGAGAGCTGAACGCCGATCTTGCTCCACTCGCTCTGCAGGAACTCCGCAATCGTCTTTTCGGAGACGGAGTTGGAGTTGTAGAGCATGTCGAACGCGAGGACCTTGCCGTCCTTCATCATCGGGGCGCGCTTGCCGTCGCGCTTCCAGCCGGAGGCCTCAAGCAGCCTCTGGGCTTCCTTCATGTCGTAGGCGAAGGGCTTGAGGTCGATGTTGCAGTACGGCATCGCCTTGGAGTAGAGCGTGTCGGCCGCGGGTTCGAAGCCGTGGAAGACGCCCTGGCTGATCACGGCCTTGTTCGAGGCGTGCTGGAGCGCTGCGCGGACGTTCTTGTCCTTCAGGAATTCGTTGGTCGTGTTGAGCACGATCTGGCGCGTGGAGGTCGGGTCGGACACGGCGACGCCGAAGTCCTTGCTGTTGCGGTACTTGTTGAGGGCGTCCGCATCAACCATGTTCTTGCCCCAGATGAGGTCCACCTCGCCCTTTTCGAGCGCGAGGATGCGGGTCTGGTTGTCCGGAATCACCTTCACGATGATGCGCTTGATCGAGGGCTTCTTGCCCCAGTAGTCGGGGTTCGCCTCGAAGACGGAGTATTCGTCGACCACGTGCTCCTTGAGGATCCAGGGACCCGAGCCCACGAAGGCCTTGAGGCCGTTCTTGGTCTTGCCGTCCTTCATGACGTTGGGCGAGACGAAGGCGAAGGGACGCGTCACGGCGAGCTCGGTGAGCATCGGGTAGTACGGCTCCTTCATCACGATGCGGAAGGTCGAGGCGTCCGGCGCCTCCACCTTGACGAGCAGCCGCATCATCTCGAGCCAGGAGTGGCGGGTCTTGTTGTCAATGAGGGCGTCAAAGTTCGCCTTGACGGCATAGGCGTCGAGTGGATGACCGTCGGTGAACTTCAGGTTGGGACGGATCTTGAAGGTGTATTCGCGGCCGTCCGGGCTGATCGTCCAGCTCTCGGCGACGGCGCCGTGGTACTCGCCGTCGTTGCCGAGCGTCACGAGGCCTTCGAAGAGCATTTCCTGAGCAAACATCTCGCCCGCGTAGAGGTGCGGGTTGAGGTCGCGCAGATCACGGAAGTTCACGAAGACGAGCGTGTCGCGGTCGTGATCAACGGCGGCCATCACGGCAGGGGCAGCGGAGAAGAAAAGCGTGCCGGCGGCGACGGCGGCGCAGGCGGCTGAGATGAGCGAGCGGCGCTTGAATCGGAGGGGCTGCATTTGAAGTTCGGTCCTTGTTGTTGGATTTGTCAGGAAGCTACGTGAGAATAATTCTCGGTTCGGGATTCTATTTACACCTGCTGACATTCGCAAGGAATCTCCTATGCTTACCGCGATTTTTTGACGTCAATCAATTCCTTTCAGATTATATGCCCAGCTTTTACAGTTGCATCAATATATTAGACCTGTATGTGTTTGGCGCACCAAACAAAAGTCGACGCATCAAATAAGAAGCACCCTCATTACGCTCAGACCGATGGAGCCACTCACCACCACTTCATCCCTTCGGATTCACGCTTATAGGGGTTGTGCGCCGTATGTCAAGAAATGCAGTTATGGTGTGAAGCAACAATCCTGCGATTGCAATGTTTCATTGTCCATGAATCGTATCGCGTATGTCGCTATTGACATCCTCTCCGCCCTGAAGGACGGAGATTCCCTACTGAGCCTTCAAGCGTTTTTAGGCGCTTGAGGAGCTCTTCGGATGGGTTCGTGCTGCTGACCTGCGGATCTCTTTCGAGAAGGCCGATTCACTTGAGCTGCAGCAGCTCCCCACAGGCTCTGATGCGCTGCCCGCGCCCGAGGGCGCGGATTCTTCTGAAGAAACGCAGCTCGGGCGGGAAGCGTGAAGGCGCGGTGCGGTCGCGCTGAAGTCGGGAGGAATTCGTCTGCGATGAGGGCCGCTGATGAGAGGAAGAAGCGCGGCGGAGAAGTGCTTCGGAAAAGCGCGGACGCTGAAAAGAGAAGCGCCGCCACGAAGCTCTACATCGCAACGGCGTTTCTTGGAGGGGCCTTACGGTGCCCTTTTCCTTGAGATCTAATATAGCACGTATTCAGAAAAAATCAAGGGTCGTTGTCGTGCGTTGCCTGCTTTTCGGCGCGTGCGGAATGCCTCGCGAGCGTGCCGCCGCGCCCCGGGACAGGGCGTCCGGGAGCCGGAATCACAGCGAATCGGCGCGTTTTTTGGTTAGATCTGTAATGAGGCCCACGCAAAAGGCATTTCCTTCGCTCGCGCTTTCAAGCGTCACCCGCCAGCCCATGCGCGCGCAGATGCGCGAGACGATCGAGAGTCCCAACCCCGCGCCGTCCGCGCGGGAGCGCTTCGCCGCGTCGCCGCGCTCAAAGGCTTTGAAGAGCCGTTCGCGGTCGGCAGGCGGAATCGGGGGCGACGTGCTCGCCACGACCACGCCCGTCGCGGTTTCGATCACCGTCACGGAACCCTGCTCGGTGTAGGCGACGGCGTTTCTCAGGAGGTTCGAGAGCACGACCCCGAGCATCCCCGGCGAATAGGCGCCCGGACACTCGGCCTCGCGCCGCACCGTGAAGTCGAGCCCTTTTTCCTCCGCAAAGGGCCGCCAGAGGTCTTCGGCGCGCGCGAGGATCCCCGAGACGCGGTCGGGCGCATCATGCGCGGAGGTTTCCGTGACGCGGGCGAATTCAAGGAAGACGCCGAGGAGCATCCGCATGTCGGCGGCGTTTTTGCGGATGCGCTCGACCTGCGTCTGCTGCCGCTCGTCGAGGTTCGTGAGCTCGAGGAGCTCCGAAGAGGTTTCAATCACCATAAGGGGCGTTCTGAGCTCATGGCTCACGTCGCCCGTGAAGGCCTTTTCGCGCGCGAGCGCTTCATGGAGCCGCCTGAGGCTCCCCATGCAGATCTCAGCCAATTCGCCCACCTCGTCGCGGGTCCTGAGCTCCGCGGGAAGCTCCCGCCAACCGCCCGCGGCCGAGGCCGCCTTCACGGCTTCGGAGAGCTTCTCCACCGGCTTCATCACGCGCTTGGCGAGCCACCCGCCCGCAAAGGCGCCGACGAAGAAGACGAAGAAGATCGAGAGCACCATGACGAGAAAGAGCGTCTGCTCCTTCTCTTCGAAGCCCCCCTGGTCGCGGACGATCATCAGGTCGCCGCCCTTCCACTCGGAGCGGTAGACGAAGGCTGCGGGGTGTTCGATGAGTTCGGTGAACCCCTGCCCCACGCCCCGGAATTCGGGCGGAATGGGCTTGAGCCCCCCGCCTTCGCCGTAGATCTCGGTGTTCGGGGCCTCGCGGGGCGTCTCCCCGCGCTCCAACTGTTCGCGGGCGAGCAGCATGTCGTCGTGCATGACGCCCGAGATG
>NZ_DAVZJY010000100.1:0-8307 GCF_052272535.1 Sutterella sp.
GCCTTCGAGGGTCTTCGCGGGCGCGAGGGCGAAGCGGTCCGCCGCCGTGAGCCAGAGGCTCCAGGCGGGGGCGGCGCCCGTTTCTTCCGCCTCCCGGACGGCCGACGCGGGTGCGGCGGAGAGCTTGAGGACGTTCTTTTCAAAGGGAAGGAAGTCGAGGCTCTTCGCGACGACCGCGCCCCCGGCGAGGTCGATGCGGATGCGGTTCTCCTCGATCTTCGCGCAGGCGGCCTGCGCATCGGGGGCGCGCTCAGGCACGAGCTTGAGCGCGCGGGCGATCTCGGCCGCCTCGGGCGTCTCTTTGCCGGAGACCGCGATGGGGAGCCTGAGCGTCGCGTCGGCCGATTCGGGCACACACATCTCGCGGCAGGCGAGGTATTCGACGTGAAGCGCCACGGTGACGTTTCCCGACGCGCCGCGGGGCACCTCGACGCGGAAGGGAAAGAGCGTCACGCCGCCGTAGCCGAAGCTCGTGAGCCCCGAGGTGATCGTGCGCTCGGGGAGCGGAAAGAGCGGCGCGGTGGCGCGGATCTCTCTGGGCAGCGTGAAGCTGAATTCGGGAGGCAGCCCCGCGTCGCCCGGTATCCTCCAGTAGGTGTGCCAGCCCTCTTCATGGGTGAAGCGCACGGCGAGCCGGTTCTCCGCCTGCGGCGTGAGCGCAGTTTTCTCCGCGACGAGCTCGACGAAGACGTGCGGGCGCGGCTTCTCGGTGCGGCTCCCGGCGCTGATGGCGGACATCCAGCCGTCCGAGCTCCCGGCGGCGGGAGCGGTGGCGGGGAGTGCTGCGGCGCAGACGGCGCAGAGAAGCGCGGCGGCGGCGCTGCGGGCGCGGGTGGAGAGGACGTCGGCGAGGGACATGGGGTGTTCGGGGTGCGGCGGGCGGCGCGCAGGACCGCCCGCAGGGTTGCGGCGGAGAAGACCGCCCAGGCCGGGCCCGGGCGGCGGCGGAATTACTTCGCCATCGAGGCGAAGACTTCGCGGGCGGCGGAGACCGTGGCGTCGATCACCGCGTCGTCGTGGCGGATCGAGACGAAGCCCGCCTCGAAGGTCGAGGGCGCGAAGTACTGGCCGCGGTCGAGCATCCCGTGGAAGAACGTGTTGAAGGCGTGCGTGTCGGCCTTCATCACGTCGGCGAAGCCCTGCGGGCGCTGCGGCAGGAAGTAGAGGCCGAACATGCCGCCCACGGAGTCCGCGCTGAAGGGCACGCCCGCCTCATGCGCGGCGGCGGTGAGGCCGCTCACGAGGCGCGCGGTCTGGCGCCCGAGGCGCTCGTAGAAGCCCGGCTCCTGGATCTTCTTCAGGGTTGCCATGCCGCAGGCGACGGCGACGGGGTTGCCCGAGAGCGTGCCCGCCTGGTAGACCGGGCCGCAGGGCGCGACCTTCTGCATGATGTCGCGGCGGCCGCCGAAGGCGGCGACCGGCATGCCTCCGCCGATCACCTTGCCGAGCATCGTGATGTCAGGGGTCACCTTGAAGAGCGACTGTGCGCCGTGGAGCGCGACGCGCAAGCCCGTCATCACCTCGTCGACGATGAGGAGCGCGCCGTACTGGGTGCACAGGCGCCGCATCGTGTCGATGAACTCCTGCGAACCGCGCACGAGGTTCATGTTCCCGGCGAACGCCTCGACGATCACGCAGGCGATCTCGTCGCCGTACTTCCTGAAGGCGTCCTCGAGCTGCGCGGGGTTGTTGTATTCGAGCACGAGCGTGTGCTCGGTGACCGAGGCGGGAACGCCCGCCGACGAGGGGTTGCCAAAGGTGAGCAGCCCCGAGCCCGCCTTCACGAGGAGCGCGTCGGAGTGGCCGTGGTAGCACCCTTCGAACTTGATGATGCGGTTGCGGCCGGTGAAGCCGCGCGCGAGGCGGATGGCGGACATGCCCGCTTCCGTGCCGGAGCTCACGAGGCGCACCTCCTCCATCGAGGGCACGAGGCGCGAGATCTCCTCGGCGATCTCAATTTCGGCGCGGGTGGCCGCACCGAAGGAGAGGCCGCGGTCGACGGCGGCGTGAACGGCCTCGAGCACATCGGGGTCGTTGTGACCGAGGATCATCGGGCCCCAGGAACAGACGTAGTCGGTGAAGCGCTTGCCCTCGACGTCCCACATGTAGGGACCCGAGGCGCGTTCGATGAAGCGCGGGGCGCCGCCGACGGAGCCGAAGGCGCGCACGGGCGAGTTGACGCCGCCGGGGATGACCTTCTGTGCGCGCTCGATGAGCTCTTGATTGAGATCCATTGCTTGTCTCCAAAGGATGGGCGGAGCGCGAGCGGGCGGTGCTGCCGCCGCCCGAGTTCATATTCGCCGCCCGCAGGGCGCCCGACGCTCCGCCGGGAGCCCGGGCGCACCCGAAAAACATTCTGTGCCGGGCGGGATTCTAAGGGCGCCGCCTTTCCGCGGGATTAACGCGGCGGGGGGCAGTCTGCAACGGATCTTGAAGGCAGGCGTCAGAAGGCGAGGCCGAGGCCGAGCGTGAAGTTCGTCGGCATCGAGCGGACGGTGTAGCCCGAACCGCGGTCCTCGAGCACGCCCTTGAAGCGCGGGAAGTTCGTGTCCATCGAGGCGGTGAGGAAGAGGTTGTCCAGGGCCGCCCAGGTGGCGCCCAACGTGAGCGAGGGGTGGAGGCTCGTGTCCGAGCCGCCCGACGCTTCGCCCTTCGACCACCCGAAGCCGCCGCCCGCGAAGAGCCGCAGGCGCTTCGTCACGTCGATGTTGTAGGCGATGGTGAGCGAGTAGGTCTCGATCTTGAGCGGCTGCGTGCCGCCCGAGAGCTTCACCACGTCGTGCTCCGAGCGCGAGTACTTGAGGTCCGTCTGCCAGGAGCGGCCCGAATAGCGGCGCAGACCGACGCCCCAGACGGCGGCGTTCCTGATGTGCGAGGGCGAATACTTCTCGCCGTTGTCCGCGTACTGTCCGCCCCAGGCGCCGTAGAGGAGGTTGGGGGACTTCACCCAGGGGCTCGACGCTGGGAGCGGCATCTTGCGCCCCTTGTTGTCGTCCACCGTGATCGAGGAGAAGAAGAAGAAGACGTTCGTGAACGGGATGTAGGTGCCGTAGAACGAGAACCAGTCGTTGCCGATCTTCGCGAGCGGCAGCGGCCCGGCGACGGGCAGCCACTTGTAGTCGCCACGGAAGGTGACGCCGGCGAGGTAGCCCGCGCCCACGTGCAGGCCCGAGGCGCCGAGCGGCCAGCGCGCCACCCAGGTGTAGCCCACCATCGGCTCGGGCCGGTAGTTGGAGTCCACGAAGGTGACGAGGTAGAGCATGCGCTCGTTGCCCTTTTCGTCGATCACCTGACGCGCGAGCCCCATGCCCATGGGCCAGCCGTTCTCCTCGGCGCGGTTGTCCCAGGCCCAGGTCGGGTGGTTGGTGTAGACGGGCGCCACCCATGTGGTGTTGCCTTCGCTCATGATGCGCGAGGCGCCTTCCTTCGCGTCCGACCAGAACGAGGCCCAGTCGCCCGGACGCTCGTCCGAAGCGCGCGCGAGTCCCGCCGGCGTGGTGTCCACCACGGAGGCCCAGAATCCGGCCTGTGCGGCGCCGGCGGCGGCGAGGGCTGCCGCGGCGGCGGTGAAGCGGAGAAGATGCGCGGGGTGAAGCTTGTTCATGACGGTTGCCTGCGGAGGAGTGGAGCGGCGGGGAGGCCTCGAGGGAGGGGTTGGAGCCGGCCATTTTGACACACCGTTTCGGGCGACTGGGCCGCACGGCGCGGGCTTGTTTCATGCGGGCAACGCCCGGACGCTTGATCCTCCGGTGAAGTGCGGGTAAAGTAGCGCCCCTGCAGCGGCCAAGTTCTCCGGGCGGTCGTCGGCGGCTTTGCGCCGCGGGAGGAAAGTCCGGACTCCGCAGGGCACCGTAGGAGGTAACACCTCTCCGCCGCAAGGCGCGGATCAGAGCAACAGAGACGAGCCGGCTTCGGGCCGGGTGAAACGGGCAATCTCTACGGGGAGCAACATCAAATAGGCAGCCCATGAACCTGCCCGGTTCGGCTGCGGGTAGATGGCTTGAGGCGGCGCGCGAGCGCCGTCCTAGACGAATGGCCGCCGCCGCGGTCCCTTCGGGGACTGCGGCGACAGAATCCGGCTTACACGAGGGCTTGCGTCCGCTGCACCTTCCCCTTCTCCGTCCGCGCCCGCCCCCTTCTTCCTTCGGGCGGCCGCGCCGCGGTCCCCGCTCATCCCCTCTGCGGGACCCATCCTTCTTCCGGGGGCGCGCGCCGCACCCCGCCGCCGCGGTCTGATCCGCCGCATTCTTTTGCACTTTTTTTGTGCGTCCCCCTCGCCGGAGCCGCCCGCATCGTCTCCGCACTGTGGGAAAATGTGGGATTCGGTGGGGGCGTTCGTGCGGGACGCCCGCTTCGGGACGCGGACAACAGTTCTTCCATTCGGATCGGCGATGTTTCAGGGCACTTCACTCGTGACGCTCGACGCCAAGGGGCGTCTGGCGCTCCCCGTGCGCGCCCGTGCGGAGGTGGCCGAACGGGGTGGAACGGTCGTCGTCACGCGCCATCCGGACGGCTGCCTCGTGCTCTATCCGCTCGAAGCCTGGGCGCCGCGGCGCGAAAAGCTCCTCGCGCTCCCCTGGAGCGCGCGCGGGTTCGTGCGCTTCGTGCTCGGCAGCGCCCTCGAGGTGACGCCGGACGCGGCCGGCCGCATCCTGATACCGGCGGACCTGCGCGGGCTGGCGGGCCTCGGGCGCGAATGCGCGCTCGTGGGGCTCGGCGAACACCTCGAGCTCTGGGACCGCGCCCGGTTGCGCGCGGCCGAAGAGGCCGCGCTCGCCCAAGGCGTCGACGCGGCGGACTTCACCTTCTGAAGGCCCGCGAAATGCGCCGCACCCCCGGCTCCCCATCCGAAGAGAACAATTTCACGCCACGCTCAAAGGATCGCTCCTCCATGTCCGCCTTCGTTCATCTGCCCGTGCTCAGTCAGGAAGCTCCGGAAGCGCTCGTCTCGCGCCCCGACGGCCTCTACGTGGACGGCACCTTCGGCCGCGGCGGACACAGCCGGCTCATTCTCGAGCGCCTCGCGCCCGAGGGGCGCCTCATCGCCTTCGACCGCGACCCGGAGGCGGTCGCCGCGGCGCGCCGCATCGAGGACCCGCGCTTCACGATCGTGCATGCGCCCTTCTCGGCGATGGCGGACGAACTCGGGCGCCTCGGCGTCGCGCGCGTGGACGGCGTCTTCCTCGACATCGGCGTCTCCTCGCCCCAGATCGACGACCCCGAGCGCGGATTCTCCTTCCGCTTTGACGGGCCGCTTGACATGCGCATGGACACGACGGCGGGCGAAACCGCCGCCGAATGGCTCGCGCGCGCCTCGGCCGATGAAATCGCCGGGGTGCTTGCCGACTACGGCGAGGAGCGCTTCGCGCGCCGCATCGCCGCCGCGGTCGTGGAGCGCCGCCGCACGGCGCCCCTTAAAACAACGGGCGAGCTCGCGCGCCTCGTGGAGTCGGCCGTGCCGAAGAACCGCCGCGACGCGGCGCAGCACCCCGCGACGCGCACCTTCCAGGCCGTGCGCATCGAGGTGAACCACGAACTTGATGAACTCAAGGGCGCGCTCGAAGCGGCGGGCGGGCTTCTCGCACCGGGCGGGCGGCTCGCCGTGATTAGCTTCCATTCTCTCGAAGACCGCATCGTCAAGCGCTTCTTCGAGCGCACGGGACACCCCGAGCGCGGGCTCGACCCGCGCCTGCCGCTTCCGGCGGGGTTCAACGCCGAACCCTGGTTCACCGGAGCGCGGCGCATCCTCCCCTCGAAGGCCGAGGCGGAGTCGAATCCCCGCGCGCGCTCCTCGGTGCTGCGCGTCGCCGAGCGCACCGCGCGCGCCTGGACCGGGGAGACCGGGAGGGCGTGATGCGCACCGGCTCGAACGTTTCGCCGGCCGAACTCGGTTGGATCCTCTTTTTGGGCGGCTGCCTCTTCGCAAGCGCCCTCTGCCTCGTCGAGCTGCACTGCCAGACGCGGCAGCTGTTCGTTGCGCACGAGCACGAGGCGGACGTGCACAGAAAGCTCCTCGACGACCAGGCCGAGCTTGAGATGAAGGTGCGCCGCGCCGCCCTGGCGAGCAACATCGGCGCGGGCGCGGCGATGCTCGACCTCTACGGCGCGACGGGCGGCGAGACGGTGACCTTGGTCGAAGCGCCCGACGGCTCGGTGGACTTCCTCCCCGAGATGCGCCGCCAGCTCGAGGACTACCGCCGCCGCCAGGCCGCGGCCGCGCAGGGCGCGAAGGCCGCGCCGGGAGGTGAACCGTGAAGAAGGTCCTCGATCTGATCGCGGCCGCCTTCGCCGCCGTCTGGGCGTACGCCGCGGCGGTGGTGCGGCGCGACCGCACCGCGCGCGAAGTGCCCCCCGAGAGCCCGGCGAGCCCCCTGATCGTCATTCCGATTCCGCGTTGGCGCACGTACCTGATCTTCGGCCTCATCACGACGGCGTTCCTGCTCCTCGGCGTGCGCGCCTTCTGGCTGCAGGTGGTTTCGAACGACTTTCTGCAGGACGAGGGCGAGAAGCGCTACGCGCGCACGCTCACCATTCCGGGCGAGCGCGGCGAGATCCTCGACCGCAACGGCATCGTGCTCGCGGCCTCGCAGCCCGTGCGCAGCGTCTGGGCGGATCCGCTGCTCTCGAAGGAGGCGACCGAGGAGGATGTGAGAAAGCTCGCCGAGCTCCTCGAGCTCCCCGTGAAGACCGTGCGCGATAAGCTGCACGCGCCTAAATCGCGCTTCGTCACCCTCGTGCGCGCCTGCGACGTGCGCCGCGCCGAGAAGGTGCGCGAGCTCGGGGTCCCCGGGGTTGGCATCCAGCCCGAAGTGCTGCGCGAATACCCCGACGGCCCGGTCTCCGCTCACATCGTGGGCTTCACCGGCCGCGACGACCACGGTCAGGAGGGGATCGAACTTGCCAACGACCGGCTCCTTTCGGGGAGTCCCGGCGCGCGGCGCGTGATCCGCGACCGCAAGGGCCGCATCATCGACGACATCTGGCAGAAGGAGGCCGTGCCGGGCGGGGACGTGACGCTCTCGATCGACTCGCGCGTGCAGTTCATCGCCTACGAGGCGCTGCGCGCGCAGGTCGAGAAGACCGGGGCGCTCGCGGGCGCCGTCGTCGTCGCCGACGTTGATACGGGGGAGGTGATCGCGCTCGCGAACGTGCCGACCTACGACCCGAACGACCGCTCAACGATGCTCTTCGAGCAGATGCGCAACCGCGTGCTCACCGACCAGTTCGAACCCGGTTCGACCCTGAAGCCCTTCGCGATCGCCAAGGCGCTCGACATGGGGCTGGTGGATGCGGCGACCACCATTCAGACGGCTCCGGGCAAGCTCACGATCAACGACCGCACGATCGGCGACACGCACGACTACGGACTCCTCACGGTCTCCGAAATCGTTGCGAAGTCCTCCAACATCGGCACGGCGAAGATCGCGCTCGAAATGGCGCCGCAGACGCTCTGGGACATGTACACCGCGCTCGGCTTCGGCCAGGCGCCCAAGGTGGTCTTCCCGGGCGCGACCGCCGGGCGCCTGCGCCCGGCGAAGTCCTGGCGGCCGATCGAGCAGGCGACGATCTCCTACGGCCACGGCGTGAGCGTCTCGCTCATGCAACTCGTGCGCGCCTACACCGCGCTCGCGCGCAACGGCGACGTGATCGACCTCACGCTCTACAAGCGCCGCCCCGGCGAAGTGGTCGAGGGCGAGCGCGTTTACCGCGGCGAAACCGCGCGGCTCATGCGCGCGATGATGATGAAGACCGTCGGGCGCGGCGGCACCGCCTCGCGCGTGAAGGTCGAGGGCTACACGGTGGCGGGCAAGACCGGCACGGCCAACAAGGTGAAGAACGGCCGCTACACGAAGGACACGGTGGCAAGCTTCGTCGGCATCGTGCCGGCGGTGAATCCGCGCTTCATCGTCGCGGTGATGATCGACGAACCCACGAAGGGCAGCCGCTACGGCGGCACCGTCGCGGGCCCGGTCTTCAGCGAAGTCGCCGCCGGGGCGCTGCGCACCCTGATGGTGACGCCCGACGAGGCGGCTTCGGGCGGCGGCGGCGCGTTCCTCGCGCGCATCCGCAACTGACGCGCTTCCGAACGGAGCCTCACTCAAGGAACAAGATCTACTCGGGAAGGACAGCAATGACCGACACATTCGAAGGCGCCCCCGCGGGCGCCCGGGATCCGGACGACGCCGCGGTGGCGCGCTGGCTCGCGAACCTCGTGCATGAAGGCGCGCAGCTGCGGCTCGACAGCCGCGAGGTGCGCCCGGGCGACGTCTTCTGCGCCGTTCCCGGCGCGAAGGCGGACGGGCGGAG
>NZ_DAVZJY010000101.1:0-8301 GCF_052272535.1 Sutterella sp.
GCGCCCCCGCTGGTACATCAACGCCCGCGAAGCCGGCTTCAGCGACGAGGACATGCTGATCAAATAAGCCCCGTTGAGGGCTCCGCGACTGACGAGCCCTACCGGCCGGCTCATCCGGACGTCTTTCACCCAACGACGTCCGGTTTTGTCATGCGCGAAAAAAGCCGCCCCCGGAATACCGGAAGCGGCGTTTTTGTTTTTTCAAACCTCCCGTCGGGCGCCCTCCCCGTCAATCACGACGAAGGCGGGCCGCCGGGCGGGTCGACCGTTCACAGATACGGCAGTTCACCCGAATTCACGCAGTCGCGGATCACGTCCATGATGCCCGCTTTATAGATGCGGGGGACGAGCGCCCACGTGTTGCCGCCCCCGACGGCGATCGCCTCGCCCTCCTTCACGGCCTTGACGGGTTCCTGAAGTGATGGAACGAAACGACCTTGTGGCCGTAGGGAATGAAGGCCTTCTGGACCTGCTCTTCGTAGCCGTCATACGTGCCGGCGACCTTCGCCTGCGCGTTCGCGGCGAGAAGCGTGGAGACCGAGCCGCCCGGCGTCCACCCGCGGGTCACCCGCCGTCAATACAAAAAATCAAAAGCCCGGAGCTTCAGTGAAGGAACTCCGGGCCGGGAGAAAAACGAGGATCGGTGCAGCCGCCGCCCCCGTCATTTTGAGCGGACCTTGATCAGGCCTCGCCGGGTTCGAGCGGTTCGCTTCCGAGGTCGCCCTCGAGGTTCGTCACCACCACAGCGGCGGCGACGTCGCCCACCACGTTGATCGACGTGCGGATCATGTCGAGGATTCGGTCGATGCCGGCGATGAGCGCCACGGCTTCGAGCGGAATGCCGACCTGGGTGAAGACCACCGTCGTCATGATGAGACCCGCGCCGGGAACGCCGGCGGTGCCGATCGCGGCGAGCACGCCCATCAGCACGACCGTGAGCTGGTCGCCCATCGTGAGGTTGATCCCGAAGACTTCAGCCGCGAAGATCGCGCAGACGCCCATGTAGACGGCCGTGCCGTTCATGTTGATCGTGTTGCCGAGCGGAATCGAGAAGGAGGCGATCGCCTTGGTGGAGCCGAGTCGCCGCGCGGCGGCGAGGTTCGCCGGGAGCGCCGCGGCCGAGGAGCACGTCGTGAAGGCGATGAGCCACGGCTCGAAGATGTTCTTCAGGAACTTCACCGGGCCCGTGCGGCCGACGAGCGCGACCATCGGGATCAGGATGACGAGCACGAGGACGGCCGCCGCGAGGAACGACGTGAGGATGAGCGAGAAGAGCGGAAGCAGAACGGCGACGCCGTGCTTCGCGACCGTGAACGCCATGAGGCCGAAAACGCCGATCGGCGCGTAGAGCATCACATAGTGGGTCACTTTGATCATGACGTCGCCCACGATCTCGAAGAAGCGGAGCACGGGCTTGCCGCGCTCGCCGAGAGACGCGAGGCCGAAGCCGAAGATCATCGCAAAGAAGATGATCTGCAGCATCGAGCCCATCGCCATCGCCTCCATCGGATTGATCGGGACGATGTTGAGGAGCGTCTCGGAGAGCTTCGGCGCGGCGACGGTCTTCGCGGCGATGCCGTCGGCCGAAAGGTTGAGCCCGACGCCGGGCTGGATGATGTTGGCGAAGAAGAGGCCGATCGTCACGGCGATCGCGGTCGTGACCGCGTAGACCACGAGCACCTTTCCCGCGACGCGGCCGAGCTTCGAGGTATCGGAAATGCCGGCCGAGCCGGCGATGATGGTGGCGACCACGAGCGGCACGACCACCATGCGGATCAGGCGGATGAAGAGCGTGCCGAGGGGTTCGAGCCAGGTGCGCGCGAATTCCGTGTCGACGGCCGCGCCGACGGCGACGCCGAGCGCGAGGCCGATCATCATTTGCCAAGCGAGAGAGATCTTGGGTTTTCCAGCCATTGGGTACTCCAGGTTGGGAAATCAGTCGGATGGACGACTATCGACGCCTCCTCATAGAGGCTGCGTGGAGGTGCGTTCCCGAACCGGGGGTCTCGCAGCGGCGCCCGAGCAGTACAGGGCGCAAGAGTACTCGAAAAGAACCGGCCGCTTGATTATCCACATTATCTAGGTCGAAATGTTTAGCTCCATGTTGATGCGCCTGAATCAGCACTTCTTCGAGCAGCAACCTTCGCCTTGGAGCGCTCGACGGCGCTGCCGATCATCTCCTGGATTTCAGCCTCGGTGACGTCGGTGTGCTTCTCGGCATAGCGCGCGACCGCGGCGTTGATGAGGTCGCTCAACTCGCCTTCGGTGAGTTCGACCGACTTCCTCTGATAGGGATTGAGCACGTGCTCGGCGTAGTTTTCGGCGGCCTCGCGCAGGAACGCTTCGGGCGTCGGGAAACGCGCCGGGTTCTTCTTCGTCGCGGCCTAAACGGCCTTCACTGTGCTTTCGTTCGCCTCAACGACCCAGGTCTTGGTCGACATGATCGGAATCCTCCTTTCCGGTTGAGCTGCTCTTCGCCTCCGCAGGTTCTTCAGCGGGTTGCCGCTCGGCGTCGAGGAACTTCTCGACGCGGATGCGGCGCAGATCGGCGAGCGACTGCACGAGGAGCGCCTGCGCGTAGGCGCAGAGCGCCTGACAGAGCACCAACGTGAGTGAGAGCGCGTCGAAACTTGTTCCGAAGAGCACCGGCTGGAGGTAGAAGAGACCGAGGGTGAGCACGGTGTAGATCCAACCGCGCCGCCAGAGCGACCGGCAGCGCAGCTCCTCCTTGTCCGTCAGATTTCCGGCCTGGATCAGCATGATCACGCGCTTCACCGGAACGGCGGTGCGCACGCGGAATTCGTCGGTCGCAAGCGCGAGCCACGACGCGGCGTCAACCGCCTCGCGGCGCAGCTTCTGCGTGAGGCGCAGCGCCCGAAGCGGCCAGAAGAGCCGCACCAACTGTACGCCCAGGTAGAAGTTCGCCAGGACGAAGACCGCACCAGCCAGAATCCAATCAAAACTGAAGGACATCGTGTTAACCCTTACGGAGGAAATACTAGGACCCGCCCTGCCGGACGGATGTACCGAACTTCTGTTGAAGCTCGACGAACTGTAGCAAGTTGTACGAAACCGCGGCGGCGGCCCCGCCCCTGCGCTCCTCCGCATTCCTCAGCCCAGAATCTCGGAGCGTGGAATCGCCGCGGCATACCACCCGGGAAGCTCTGCATGACACACACGATGGTTGACACTAGTGGGCCTCTTTTTTCTTCAATCCTTGCGTTAATGCGCATTGGTGTGTATAATCAACTTCGTTGATAAAACAAGGAGCCAACCATGGATAGTTCCGCGATTATCAGCAAACTTCGAGCTAATGGATGGAAACTTGATCGAATTAAGGGAAGCCATCATTATTTTGTGAAGCCAGGATGTCAGCGTCCAATTTGTGTTCCTCATCCTAAAAAGGATCTGCCAATTGGAACCCTGAAATCTATCGAGCGAAGCATGGAAAGTTTGAAGTAATTGTTGAGATGGTCGGGGTGCGTTGGGCATCCCGACCATGGCTCCAGGAATTAGGAGGACAAGTCAATGCGTTATCCGATCGTGATTGAACGCGGTGATGACACGCACGCCTATGGCGTTGTCGTGCCCGATCTTCCCGGATGTTTCTCCGCAGGGGATACGTTGGAAGAGGCCTTCGATATGGCAAAAGAGGCTGTAGAGGGATGGTTAGAGGTCTGTCTTGATGATGGTGCCGAAATTCCTAAGCCATCTTCACTTGAAGCCATTTCAAACCATTCTGATTATCAAGGATGGATTCTTGGAACAGTGGATGTTGATTTGTCTAAACTCAGCGACAAGGCTGAGCGAGTGAATATCACCCTTCCGCAACGCGTACTGCGTAGGCTTGACGCCCTCGCAAATAAAGCTGGAGATACTCGTTCTGGCTACATCGCAAGAATGGTTCTAGAGGGAAATTCCTAATAATCATTATCGCCGTTCAAACAAGGCCGCATGGGTATGTCCAGTGTGGCCTTTTTCATTTCTTGGAAGCCGCTCTTCCCCCGCCCACGCCTGGCGAAAGACGCAAAGACAACGTCCCGCCCGAAAGAGGCATTCCGGAGCGGGACGTTGGAGGGGGGCGCCTCGGCGCGGTCTGCGGCCGGGATCAGTGATCCGACTTGATGCCGGCGCCGCAGAGCGTGATGAGCACGTCGGTCGCGGGTCCGTAGAGCTCGCAGTAGTGGTCCCAGGCGGCGAAGTTCGCGGCCGTGGTGTGCTCGATGTAGTAGCCCTCGCGGGCGACGCGGGCGCGCGACGCGAGGATCTTGTCTTCAGGAGCGGTGACGACCGTGATGTCGTGACGGCGCATCATCTCGAGGAGCTCCCGGCCGCGCAGGGGCTTGCCGATCGCGATGCCCTCGGCAATCGTGGGCTTCACGTCCACTTCGGCCGGGTCGGAGAGGCCCTGACGCCGCGCCTCATAGAGCGGGTCGCAGTGCTCGCTCTGCAGCGCAATGATCTTCGGGAACTTCGTGATCGCGCCCGAGGCGAAGAGATGCTCGAGCGCCTTCACTGCGCCGATGAAGAGCGTGCCGTTGCCGAGCGGCAGGATCACGTGCTCGGGGATGCGGCCCAACTGCTCGAAGGCCTCGTAGATGTAGGTCTTCATGCCTTCGTAGAAGAAGGGGTTGACCACGTGGTTGGCGTAGTAGACGCCCTCCTTCGCGACGCGCTCCCGGCAGACGTCCGCGCAGTGGTCGCGCGAGCCGGGGATCACGTTGACGCCGGCTCCGTGGGCCTTGATCATCGCGATCTTCTTGGGACTCGTGCCTTCCGGAACGTAGATCTCGCAGCCGATCCCCGCGCGGGCGCAGTAGGCTGCGACGGAATTCCCGGCGTTGCCGCTCGAGTCCTGCACACACTGCTTCACGCCGATCGCCTTCATGTGGGCGACGAGGGTCGCCGCACCGCGGTCCTTGAAGGACAAGGTCGGCATCGTGTAGTCCACCTTCACGAAGACGCCCGGCCAGAGCTCGACCGTGGGCGTCATGCCTTCACCGAGGGAGACGGAGCGCCAGACGTCGCCGTCGACCGCCATGAAGTCGCGGTAGCGGAAGATGCTCCATTCGCTGCGGTCGATCCGGCTCGGCTCCCAGCGCGGCGGCGTGAAGTCGAGCTCGAAGAGGCCGCCGCATTCGCACTTGGGGGCGCGGGTGTCCGTAGGCGTGCGCTTGCCGCAGCAGGTGCAGACGTAGTTCAGCATGTCAAATTACTCCTCGTCGAGTTCAGCGACCGCCTCGATCTCAACGAGGCAGTTGAAGTGGAGCGGCGTTGTGGAGACAACGACGCGGCCGGGCTTGTGCTCGCCGAAGAACTCGGCGTAGACCTCGTTGATCGGGCCCCAGTATTCGTTCGAAGGCGTGTAGACGCGGCAGAAGACCACCTGGTCGCGGCGGGCGCCGGCGGCCTTGAGCACCCGGTCGAGGTTCGAGAGCGCCTGTCGGGCGTGCTCGCGCACGTCGCGGCTCGCGACGGGTTCGCGCGTGTCCGGGTCGATCGAGAGCTGCCCCGAGACGTAGAGCATGCCCCGGGAGACGACGGCGGCGCTGTAGTGGCCGGGATTGTGTCCCTTGAAGCCGGGATCAATGATTCTCATTTCTTCTCTCCTTTGTTGGAAGACCCGTTCTTGACCACGCCCGCTTCACGACGAAGCTGATCGAGGTCGCTGTAAAGCGTGACTTTGGAGACGCCGAGCCGGAGCGCGGCGTGCTCGAGCGCGCCCTTCACGAGGAAGACCCCGCGCTCGTCCATGAAGGCGAGGAGCTCGAGGCGCTCGGCGCGCGTGCGCTGCCCGCCCTCCGGATGGGCGGCGCCCCCGGCGACGATGCCGTCGATCAGGCGCTGCACCGCGCTGAGGATGCCCTCCTTCGGGGCGAACATCGGGCGGTCGGTGGCGGCCGGGAGCTCGAGGGGAGCGTCGCGGGAGACGCCCGGCGACATTGCGGCCGCCGACGCCCCGAGGGCGCCTTCGGCCTAAAGGGCGGGCGTCACCCCCGCCAACCCGGGGAGCAGGGTCTTGAGGCGGTCGAAGACCTGCAGATCGTCCGTAACGTCCTGATTGACGCAGAGCGCGCCGATGAGTTCGCCCGATTCGCTGCGGATCAGCTGCGTGACGCAGCGGATGAGGCGCCCTTCGTGGCGGAACCACCAGTCCTTCAGGAGATCGCCGCCGCCCTCCTTTTCAGCCGCCGAATAGAGCATCTCCACGATCAGGTGCCGGAAGCCCTGCCCGACCCGGCGGTTCGTGATCACGCCGTTCACGACGTAGACCACGGAATGGACGGGATCGGCGAGGTCGTGGAGCACCACTTCACAAGAGGCGCCGCCGACGCGGCCGATGAGGTCCGCGGCGGTGCGCCAGGAGCGGAGCGCCCGGGCGTTTGGGGTGGCGGTCGTCGTCATGGAGCTCTCCTCGGAATAGCTGCCGGAATGGCCTGAGGAGAAGTATCCAATAATTTTTTATTGGACGCAAGTCCCTTCGCACTTCACTGTTTTTCCACTGTTTCTCAATATTTACCGGAAGATCTTGCGCAAGGGGTGGCGGCGGGTATAGGATTTTTTATATCCGCTCCCACCCTCTTCCTTCCGAGGCCTCACGACCATGACCCAGACGCTTTCCCCCGACGCCCTCGGCGCCTTTGCTCCCGCTCCCGCCCAATCCCTGATCGGCCTCACCCTTGACGACCCGCGCGTGCCGACGCCCTCCTTCATCCTCGACGACCGAAAGCTCGAGGCGAACATCGTCCGCGCAAAGAAGCGCGCCGCGGAGCTCGGCGTGACGCTCCGCCCCCACCTCAAGACCCACAAGTCGATCGCGGTGGCGCGCCGTCAGATGGCTTCGCCCGAAGGGCCCGCGACGGTCTCCACCCTGGCCGAGGCCCGCTACTTCGCCGCAAACGGCGTGAAAGACATCCTCTACGCCGTCGGGATCGCCCCGCAGAAGCTCCCGGAAGTGAAGCGCATCCGCGGCCTCGGGTGCGACCTCAAGATCATCCTCGACAGCGCCGAAGCGGCTCGCCTCGTCTCGGCCTTCTGCCGCGAGGAGAAGACCGAAATCCCGGTCGTCCTCGAAGTGGACGTGGACGGGCACCGCTCGGGGATCCAGCCCGAATCCGACGAACTCCTCTCGGCGGCCGCGGCCCTCACGGACGGCGCGAAGCTCGTGGGCGTCCTCACCCATGCGGGCGACAGTTACGAATGCAAAACGCTCGAGGCGATAGTGGAGGCGGCCGAAGCCGAGCGCGCCGGCATCGTGCGGGCCGCCGAGCGTCTGCGCGCCGCCGGGTACGTCATCTCGATCGTCTCGGACGGCTCCACGCCGACCCTGATGTTTGCGAAGTCGGAGTCTGGCCTCACCGAGATTCGCGCGGGCGTCTGCGCCTTCTTCGACCTCTTCATGTCGAACGTCGGCGCCTGCCGCGTGAGCGACATCGCCGGATCGGTGCTCACCACCGTGATCGGCCGACAGGCCGGCAAGCGCCGCGTGATCACGGACTCCGGGTTCCTCGCGCTCTCCCGCGACCGCGGCACGCAGCGCCAGAAGCGCGACTACGGCTACGGGCTCGTCTGCGACCTCGCGGGCGAACCCCTGGCGGGCGGTGCGATCACGCTCTCGGGCACCAACCAGGAGCACGGCATCCTGACGCTCCCCGAGGACGCGACGCTCACCCAAGCGGACTTCCCCATCGGCCGGCGCCTCAGGATTCTCCCGAATCACGCCTGCCCCACGGCTGCGCCCTATGCGCACCTCCTTCTCGTGCGCGACGGCGTGATCATCGACGTGCTCGAACACGTCCGCGGCTGGGAGTAGTCCCGCCGCCGCTCCATCCGGGCGGAGCGGGACCGACGGAGTCCGGGAAAGCCGCCGTTTTCCCTGCCCGCGGCCCCGTCACCCCGAGATGACGCGCTCGGACGCGCGGGGACGTGCGGGCGATAGTGCGGCGGCTATTGCGCCTCCCTCCTGCAGGCTATTTCCTCATTCGAAAGGAGAAGCCGGAGTAGAGTCACGCCATAGGGCGCCGTGCTCCTTCCATCCGCGCCCTCAGAACACAATTCCGGCTCAACAAGATCGCCGCAGGAGTCCCCTTCCTTCAGGTGGGGGAGGAATGCGGCGCAGGCGGTTGAGATTTCTGCAGGCAGCTGAGGATCATTTCGAGCACTTGCAAGATGCTGATTGACCAATTAGCCTTCGGAAAGTAATGGTATAATAATAGCATACAAGGCTCATTCCCCGATTCAGAACTCATCATGCAGACCGGCCGTTCGTTCGCCGCCCATTTTGAAGACGACGCATCGCGT
>NZ_DAVZJY010000102.1:0-8289 GCF_052272535.1 Sutterella sp.
GCGCACCTCCGAGAGGGCGCGGCCCCGCGTCTTTCAATGGGGATCCGTTCGCAAGAGGAGCGCTACTCCTCCTCCTTCTGCTTCTCCTCCTGCATCTCCTCGACCTCCTCGTCGGAGCGGCCCACGAGCTGCACGCACCAGATCCCCACCTGGTAGAGGATCACGAGCGGGAGCGCGAGCAGGATCTGTGAGAGCGCGTCGGGCGGCGTGAAGATGGCGGCGATCACGAAGGCGCCGACGATCACGTAGGGACGCGCCTTCTTGAGCTTCGAGCAGGTCGCGAAGCCCACGCGGTTGAGCACCACGACGAAGATGGGCACCTCAAACGTGAGGCCGAAGGCGAGGAACATCGTGAGCACGAAGCTGAAGTACGAGTCGATGTCCGGGGCGAAGTTCACCGAGTCGGGCGAGAAGCCGGCGATGAACTGGAAGACCATGCGGAAGACGATGAAGTAGCAGTACGCCATGCCGATCGCGAACATCACGATCGAGGAGATGAGCACCGGGAGCGCAAGCCGCTTCTCGCTGCGGTAGAGCGCCGGCGCGACGTACGCCCAGATCTGGTAGAGCACGATCGGCAGAGCGATCAGGAAGGAGACGAAGAGCGTCACCTTGAGCGGCACGAAGAAGGGCGCCACGACGCCCGTCGCGAGAAGCTTCGCGCCCTGCGGCAGCGCCACCATGAGCGGCTGCGACAGGTAGTCGAAGATCTGCTTCATGAAGGGCGAGAGGCAGGCGAACACCACGACGATCGCGATCACGGCCTTCATCAGACGGTTGCGCAGCTCGATGAGGTGCGCGACGAGCGGCTGCTCGTTGGCGGGATCGTCGGGCGCTTCAAGCTCCGGCTTGGGATCAGTCATTTTTGCTCAATCCTCAACGGTAAATGCGGGTGCGCGCGGTCTTCGCGCGGGGCGCGAGCGCGCGGCGGCGGCCTGCGGCGCCGCCGAGATTCGCCTCGCGCATACCGAGTTCGCGGCGCATGCGCTCGAGCTCCGCGGCGAGGTCGTCCACGGAGGGACCCGAGTGGTAGCGCTTGGCGAAGGTCTTCGGCTCGTTCCAGGCGTACTGCGGCGTCATGATCTCATCGTCCGTGTTGGCGTCGCCCCAGCCGTAGACCTCGGAGATGTCCTCCGAGCTCGCCGTGACGGGACCCATCGAAGCGGCGTCGGACGCGCCCGCGGCCTTCTTGGCGGACTCGAACCCCGCTTCGGCTTCGCGGCCCGCGGCCTCGACCTCACCCGCGGCGCTCTTCACGGAGGACTCGATGCTCGAGGCTTGTTTTTCAACGGAGCTCTTCACGTCCTGAGCGAGGTTCTTCGCCTCCTCCTGGATGCGCTTCAACTCCGAGAGCTCCGTCTCGCGGTCGATGTCGGACTTCACCTGCGCGACGAAGCGCTGGGCCTTGCCGATCCACTCGCCGCTCTTGCGCGCGACGACGGGAAGCCGTTCGGGGCCGAGCACGACGAGCGCGACGACGCCGACGATCACCATTTCGCTGAAACCGAAATCAAACATGACGTCTCTTCACTGCAAAAGGCCGCGGTCAGCCTCATGTCGGGCTGCCGCGGTCTATTTAAGCGACAGGCCGCCCGCAGGGCGGGGGCGCAGGGCGCCGTCGCCGGGGAGGGCGGCTGCGGGGAGGAGCCGGGCGGATGCGCCCGCGCTCCGCGCCCTCAAGGCGCATCAGGCCTTGGGCTTTTCCTTGGCTTCGACGTCGATCGTCTCGGACTGCTTGGTGGCGGTCTGCTGCGGCAGCTCCTTGGGATCGGCGGGTTTGTCCTCGGCATCCTTCATGCCTTCCTTGAAGCCCTTGATGGCGCCGCCGAGATCCTTGCCCATGTTCTTCAGCTTGCCCGTGCCGAACACGAGGACGACGATGGCGAGGACGATCAGCCAGTGCCAGACGGAGAGGGAACCCATTTTTGTACTCCTAGATCAGAATTCAGTGGTGCGCTTCCAGGGGCGGGGGCCGCCGAGGACGTGCACGTGCAGATGCGGAACTTCCTGACCGCCGTCGCGGCCGGTGTTGATCACGACGCGGAAGCCGTTTTCACAGCCCTGCTCCTTGGCAAGCCTGCGCGTGAGGCCGAGCATTTTACCCAAAAGCGGTTCGTCGCCCGCCTCGGCCGTGGCGAGAGAAGTGATGTGGCGCTTCGGCACGATCAGAAAGTGCACCGGAGCTTGGGGATGGATGTCCTTGAAGGCGACGACGTCGTCGTCCTCATAGATCTTGGCCGAGGGAATCTCGCCCGCGGCGATCTTGCAGAAGATGCAGTCAGACATGTTTTGCGTTTTCCTGACGGAGGGCGCGCCCTGGAAGAGAGCCGCCCGCCCGTAATTGAATCCTTTGAGGCGGAGCTCCGGACCGAGGGGCCGGAAGCTCCATTCGACATATTGGCTGATCGGGCGCCGCGCGGTCAACCTGGCCGAAGGTCGAGGTTCACCCCGTCCTCAGCCGCGCACGCGCTCGACGTCGGCGCCGAGGACGCGCAGCTTCTCCTCCATGCGCTCGTAGCCGCGGTCGAGGTGGTAGAGCCGGTCCACCGTGCTCTCGCCCTGCGCGGCGAGCGCCGCAATGACGAGCGAGGCGGAGGCGCGCAGATCGGTCGCCATCACGTCGGCCCCTTCGAGCGTCTCGACGCCCGTGACCACGGCCGTGTTGCCGTTGACGCGGATCTTTGCGCCCATGCGGGCGAGTTCGGGAACGTGCATGAAGCGGTTCTCGAAGATCGTCTCGGTGATCTCCGAGGCGCCGTCGGCCAGGGCCGCCACGGCCATGAACTGCGCCTGCATGTCGGTCGGGAACCCCGGGTGCGGCGTGGTGCGGATCTTCACCGGGTGCGGACGCCCCGACATCGAGAGGCGGATCCAGTCGCCGCCCTGTTCGAGTCCGGCGCCCATTTCGGCGAGCTTGGCCGTCACGGCCTCGAGGTCGTGCGGGACGCAGCCGCGCACGAGCACGTCGCCGCGGGTCGCCGCGGCCGCGCAGAGGTAGCTGCCCGCCTCGATGCGGTCGGCGATCACGCGGTGCTCCGCGCCGTGCAGCGTCTCAACGCCGTCGATCACGATCGTCGGGGTCCCGGCGCCCGAAATGCGCGCGCCCATGGCGTTGAGGCACTCGGCGAGGTCGGAGACCTCGGGTTCGCGCGCGGCGTTCTCGATGACGGTGCGGCCCTCGGCGAGCACCGCGGCCATCATCAGGTTCTCCGTGCCGGTGACGGTCACCATGTCGGTGACGATGCGCGCGCCCTTGAGGCGGGACGCCTGCGCGTCCACGTAGCCGTGGTCGATCTCGACCTTCGCGCCGAGGGCGCGCAGCCCCTTGATGTGCTGGTCCACCGGACGCGCACCGATGGCGCACCCTCCGGGCAGGCTCACGCGGGCCGAGCCGAAGCGCGCCGCGAGCGGGCAGAGCGTGAGGATCGAGGCGCGCATCGTCTTCACGAGCTCATAGGGCGCGACCGTGCTCGTGAGCGCCCCGGCGTTGAGCGTCACCTCGTGGCCGCGCCGCTCGACCTTGACGCCCATGCCTTCGAGGAGCCGGAGCATCGTGCGCACGTCGGCGAGGTCGGGGACGTTCGAGAGCTTCAGGTCCCGCGCCGTAAGGAGCGACGCGCAGAGAATGGGGAGCGCGGCGTTCTTCGCGCCGCTCACGCGGACTTCGCCGACGAGCCGGCGGCCGCCGCGGATCTTGAGTTTTTCCATTGGAGAAGGAACCGTGTTCGTATGTGATGTTGTCTCGCGCAGAACCCCGTCGGCCCGTCAGAGGCCGAGCAGCGGCTCGACGCCGTAGAGGCGCGCAAGCGTCCGGAGGTTTTCCGGGAGGCCGACGATGCGGCACTCGAGGCCGCGCGCGAGGGCGCGCCGCTCTGCGGCGAGCAGCACCGAGAGCGCGGCGCTGTCGGCGCTCTTCACGCCCGAGAGGTCCACGACCCCATCGCCCGCGTCGATCGCGGCGATGACGGCCGCCTTCACCCGGCGGGCGTTCTCAAAGTCGATGCGTTCCTCGGCGGTCTTCACTTCTGCGCCTCGTTCTTCGCCTTCACTTCGCGGGCGAGCTCCTCACCCTTTTCGTTGAAGAGGCGGATGAGCCCGTCGACGCCGTCCTGCGAGAGCACGGCGGCGAACTGCGAGCGGTAGTTCTCCACCATCCAGATGCCCTCGATGTTGACGTCCACCACCTTCCAGGCGCCCGCCTTGTTGCGGTAGATGCGATAGTCGAGCGCGATCGGGTTGGCCGAGGCCGAGGTGAGGAGCGTGCGGATCACCATTTCGTCGCGCACGGTCTTCACGCGCGTCGGGCGCAGCTCGCACTTCTGGTCCTTCACGGCCGAGAGGCCGCCCGCGTAGACGCGCATCAGCAGCAGCTCGAACCCGTCCTGCAGGGCGCGGCGCTGTTCGGGCGTCGCCTGGCGCCACTTCGGACCCACCGTCATGCGGGTCATCATCGTGAAGTCCGTCGCGGGCATGATCACCGCGTCGACGAGCCGACGCAGGCTCTCGAGGTCGCCCGACTTGAGCGACTCGCTGCCGCGGATGCGCTCGAGTACGGCGTTGGAGAGGTCCACCACGAAGGCGAACGGATCGCCCTTGTCGTCGTAGGGGAGCGACTCGGCGAAGGCGGCGGTGGGAAGCGCCGCGCCGGCGGCGAGAAGAAGCGAGCCCGTCAGAAGCGTTCTGCGCTGCATGAATGTGTCTCCTTGAGGAAGTGTCCGGCCGCTCATTCGTCGTCGCCGAAGTCGAGCGGCGTGAGCGTCTTGAGTTCGGCTTCGGCGTCGGGCGCACGGCCGTCGAGGACGGCGCGTTCGCGCGCGCCGAGGTAGGCGTCGCGCACCGCGGCGTATTCATCCACGGTCGAGGCGCGCATCGCCTCGAGGGGCAGGAGCCGCGCGCGCGCGTCGATGCCGTCCACGAGCCAGAGCGACGCGCCCCAGTACCAGTCCTCATCCCAGAGGGCGTAGGTGGTCGGATTGGTCGCCCAACCGACGGGGTGGCGCAGCCAGTCGCGCGTCGACGAGGGGCCGAGGATCGGGAGCACCAG
This sequence comes from Sutterella sp., assembly GCF_052272535.1. NCBI lineage: Bacteria > Pseudomonadati > Pseudomonadota > Betaproteobacteria > Burkholderiales > Sutterellaceae > Sutterella > Sutterella sp. Next base: position 5,045 of record NZ_DAVZJY010000102.1, read on the forward strand.
GTACGAGCCCTGGCCGACGCCCCAGACGCCAAGCGTCTGCCCGAAGTCCTCGGGCTTCTCCTCAAGTCCGATTTCGCCCGCGACGTCGAAGAGCCCCGCGACGCCGAAGGTGGAGTTGACGAGGAAGCGCAAGAAGCTGCCGATGCCGTCGTTCACCTTCCCCTGAAGGATGTTGTTGACGCCGTTGCCCGGGTCGCCGAGGTTGTCCATGGCGTTCGAGACGCCCGTGCGGACGAGTTCGGGCGTCCACTCGACGTAGGCGCGCGCGACGGGCTTGGCGACCGCGCGGTCGAGCGCGTCGTTGAAGGCGTAGACGTTGCGGTTGAAGGCCTCGTAGGGGTCCGCGGGATTCTCGCCCGCATTGGGCGGCACCTCCGCGCAGCCCGCGAGCAGAAGGGCCGAGGCGGCCGCGCCGAGCATGAGGGATCGTTTCATCATTACTTGCCTCCGTCCTCGGCCTTGGAGTAGAGGAACTGGCTGATCAGGTTTTCGAGCACGACGGCGCTCTGGGTGCGCCTGATGCGGGAGCCCTCCTTGAGGTTCTCCTCGTCCGCGCCCGCCTCGATGCCGACGTACTGCTCGCCCAAGAGCCCCGCCGTGAGGATCTTCGCGGAGCTGTCGTCCGGGAAGGGATAGCGCGCGTCCATGTCCATCGTGACGCGCGCCTGGAAGGTCTGGGGGTCGAAGGCGACCGAGCGCACGCGCCCGACCACCACGCCCGCGCTCTTCACGGCCGCGCGGGGCTTGAGGCCGCCGATGTTGTCGAAGTCCGCCGTGACCGCGTAGGTCTTGTTGCCGAAGGAGAAGCTCCCGAGGTTCGCGGCCTGAAGCGCCATGAAGAGCGCCGCGAGGAAGCCGAGCACCAGAAAGAGCCCGACCATGATTTCAAGTGAGCGATTGTTCTGCATGTCTGAAGCTCAAAATTTACGTGTGTCAAACCGAGGTGAACATCCAGGCCGTCATGATGAAGTCGAGCCCGAGGACGAGAAGGGAGGAGACGACCACCGTCGTGGTCGTGGCGCGCGCGACGCCGTCGGGGGTCGGACGCGAGGCGTAGCCCTGGTAGAGCGCGACGAGCGTCACGGCCACGCCGAAGACCACGCTCTTCACGAAGCCGTTCATGACGTCGTGGAAGATGTCGACGGCCGCCTGCATCTGCGACCAGAACGCGCCCGCGTCGGTGCCGATGAGTCCGACGCCGACGATCCAGGCGCCGATGATGCCCACGGCCGAGAAGATGAGCGCGAGGACCGGCATGGCGATGAAGCCGCCGATGAAGCGCGGCGCGAGGACGCGGCGGAAGGGATCCACGCCCATCATCTCCATGGCCGCGAGCTGCTCGCCCGAGCGCATCAGGCCGATCTCGGCCGTGAGCGCCGTGCCGGCGCGTCCGGCGAAGAGGAGCGCCGTGACGACGGGGCCGAGCTCGCGCACGAGCGACATCGCGACCAGGACGCCCAGGGCCTCCTCGCTGCCGTAGCTCACGAGCACGTAGTAGCCCTGCAGCCCGAGCACGAACCCAACGAAGAGGCCCGAGACGCCGATGATGAGGAGCGAATAGTTGCCAATGAAGTGGATCTGCTGGCAGACGGTGCGCAGCCCCGCGCCCGGCAGGCGCGAGAGCACTTGGCCCGAGAAGATGCCGAAACGGCCGACCGAGGCGAAGAGCCCGAGCACGAAACCGCCGATTTTTGCAAGAAGGTTCGAGAGCATCACCTGTCTCCCTGCCGCGCGCCGAAGCCGAGGTCCTTCGCGTAGTCGGGCGCCGGGTACTGGAAGCGCACCGGCCCGTCGGGGAGCCCCCCGACGAACTGGCGCACAAAGGGATCGTCCGAGGCGCGCATCTGCGCGGGCGTGCCTTCGGCCGCGACGCGCGCGTCCGAGATCATGTAGACGTAGTCGGCGATGTCGAAGGTCTCCGCGACGTCGTGCGTGACGATGAGCGACGTGGCGCCGAGCGCCTTGCTCAGGCTGCGGATGAGCCGCGCCGTAACGCCCATGGAGATGGGGTCGAGCCCGGCGAAGGGCTCGTCGTAGAGGATGAGCGCGGGGTCGAGCGCGATCGTGCGCGCGAGCGCCACGCGCCGCGCCATGCCGCCGGAAATCTCCGAGGGCATGAGGTTCGCCGCGCCGCGCAGCCCCACCGCATTGAGCTTCATGAGCACGAGGTCGCGCACCGTCTCCTCGTCGAGGTCGGTCTGCTCGCGGATGGGAAAGGCCACGTTGTCGAAGACCGAGAGGTCGGTGAAGAGCGCGCCGAACTGAAAGAGCATCCCCATGCGGCGGCGGATGCGGTAGAGCCCCCGGCGGTCCGACGGGTCGAGCTTCTCGCCGCCGACGCGGATCTCGCCCGCGTCGGGCGTGAGGAGCCCGCCGATGAGCTTGAGGAGCGTCGTCTTGCCCATTCCGGAGCCGCCCATGATCGCGACGACCTTGCCCGCGCCGAAGCTCATCGAGACGTCGTGCAGGATGCGGCGCTGGCCGTAGCCGAAGGTGAGCCCCTTGATCGAAAGATATTCCTGCATCGCCTTATTCCTCTCCCTTGAGGAGCGCCGCGCCGGGCGAGAAGCGCACGGGGCGCCCCGCGCCGAGACGCTTGAGCTCCGGGTCCGCGGGAGCGACGAGCACGGCGAGGACCTCCTCGCTCGGGTGGATGAGGGTCGGGCGTCCCGTGGCGCGGTCGAGGTAGACCCACTCGGTCGCGCCGACGGCGACGGGGAGCCCGCCGCGCACGACGGCGTAGCGGCGCAGGCTCGTCGGGCCGTAGATGCTCTGGATCCACGTGTAGACGTCGAGTTGGTCGCCCGCAAAGCAGGGCTTCAGGTATTCGATCCAGTGCTCGCGCGCCACCCAGGCGCGCCCCTGCTCGACGAGGCTCGACACGCCCCAGCCGAGCTTCTCGGCGTGGTTGATCGCGGCGAGCTCCATCCAGCGCAGGTACTCACGGTTGTTGACGTGCTCCTGGATGTCGATCGATTCCGGACCGACGCGGACGACTTCGTGATGGATGCGTTCTAAGGGCATGGCGGTTTGAACGAACGTTCACTGCGCGCGGCGGAAAAAGCCCGGGACGGGCTCCTGAAGAAGGGCTCGAGTCTTCCGGGCGCAGGGAATGAAAGGGCTTCACATTCTACGTCACCCGCCCCGGCGGGCGCCGCGGCGCGCACGCGGATCCCTGCGGAGAAGCCTGGAAAAACTGCAAGGGCTTGTTGCGGGGCGCGCCCGCCGGCCCCGCCCCGGCGGGC